>JAZRTH010000775.1:0-2840 GCA_045651945.1 Thermoguttaceae bacterium | reverse complement strand
GTACGATTTCCCGATGGCTCTGCGCCGCCGCCGGCAAAGGCAGCTTTTTAACCGTCTTGTCTTCAAAGATGAGCTCAACCGAGCCCTGCCGTTTGGAAGAGCGAACCAGAGCGCGATAGTTCCCGTCGTCGGATTTGCTGACGGGGTATTCCACCCAAACGCCATCGTCGTCCGCCGCTTCAATTGCGACAATCGGAGACGCGCTGACGGACTCGGGTACGACCACCGGCGTCCAGACGCCCGGCTTCCAGACGCTCTGAATTCCCACCGTTGCGGAACTGAGGTCTGGCTGGTCAGCGAATAAACAACTGGATACCAACGTCGATATAATAACGGCTGTCAATATCTGACTGGCGCGATTCATGATATTCATTTTAACATTCGTTAATCTGTATTTCGAAATTAAAAGGCGAGAAACCGCAAGGCGATATAAGCTCTCCTGCGACTGTCTGCCTATATTATAGTTTATCATACCTTGCGCGTCTGTCAAGAAGACCCCCAATTTATACGATTGCACATGGTTGAGCCCGGATCGCGGCAGTCCTCTGCCGCCGAAGAGGAAAAAACGCTAAAAGCTCTCTTTTTTCTTCGGCTTCCCCCTTGTACTGTTTTCTGGATTTGGATATACTTGGAATATGGTTAGGGAAGGTCGATTAGAGCCGCGTAACAAGGAAGATAAACCATGGATGACTATGAGATTGTATATTTTCTTCTATTCTTTATTCTCGCAGGTCTTATTATGGTGGGGATCGCTTTTCGTTTAGCGGGCGGAACTTCTCCTAAAACGGAAGGGACGTCTCCAAAACAGAGGTTATATTATGGGGCGATGGCTTCACTAGTTCATATTCTATTCGTGATTATGTACGTCTTGACTAAAACCGACTGTTTTACAAATTTTGAAAGTCTGGGGGGACTGCCCGGAGATTTATTGGATTTGTTTATGATCTTTATTGTAGGACCTGTTAGCGTTATTGAAGTCAATCTTTCTGCTGGACTTAAATTATTTCTCATCGGCTGGTATGTTTCTATTATTATAACCTGGCTGTTATACTGTCGATTCAGGAACGGGCAGACGCTTTTTCTTCTGTTAATCCCCGTATTACTCTGGACGGGATTCAATGGGGTTATTCTTTCCATGGCGCAATACGGCGGTTTTTGATTTCTCAGCGGGACTGAGTAACTTCGGCGGCAGAGGACTGCCGCGATCCGGGCTGAACGAAGTCTTTCTTTACTAAGCCCGGGAACTGACGTTCCCGGCTCGCCAAAATCCACGAACTCCATTACCGCCTTCCATTTTTTTATTTCTCTCAAGTTTGAACGTCTATCCCCATTGCCAAAAATTATAAAATGGATATACTGTACCGAAAAATTTTTTATTAATAATGAACGCCAAGCCACCCCTTCGGGGATCGCTTTGCGTCAATTACGCATTACGAATTACGCATTACGCATTGCCCTATGTCCAGCGAAAATAAACCGATGCGATTTCCAGAGGCGGGGAATTCCCATGGAATTCAGTCCCTTTGGGGAGAGTACGCGTCTAAAGCCAGCGCGGCGCTGCGCCGGTTTTTGACGCTGTTGTTTATCGGCGTTATTTTTGCCTCTTTTGCGGGGTATGCTGGCGCGCTGTTTCGGCTGAGCGTTGTCTGGGCGAACGATTTCCGGCACGTTCATCCCGGTTTGATGTTTCTGCTGCCCTTTGGCGGGTGGATTATCGCGTATTTGTACAAGCGGTACAAAACCGATACCCGCAACGCGTTTGACGTCATGACGGAGTCCGTTCAGACCGGCAAACCGATTTCCTCAGCCGCGTCGCCGCTGATTTGGGTTTCGACGTTTATTTCCCATCTTTTCGGCGCGTCCGCCGGGTGCGAAGGGGCGTCGCTGATGATAGGCGGCGGCATCGGGTCAACCGCCGGGCGGCTGTTTCGACTCAACAAAGAGGACTCGGAACTTATCGTGCTGTGCGGGATGGCGGCGGCGTGCGCGCCGTTGCGGGGATCCCCGATAGCGGCGGCGGTTTTCGTGGACGAATTGACCCGAACGTTTTCCCGATCCCGGCTTTTGATGGCAACGATAAGCTCTCTGGTCGCTTACGCCGCCGTTCAGCCCTTGGAACTGCACCCGATTCGATTTGCGCTGTCCGTTCCGGAATACTCGCTGACGCTGGTTCTTGGCGTCGCGCTGATCGCTCTGGTTGGATTAGTCTGCGCGGAAGCCCTGCGCCGGGGAATCGACGCGGTTACGGTTTGGCGGCAGAAATCGGAACGTCCAGTCTGGACGATTGTCTTCGGTGCGGTTCTGATTGTCGCAATTACTTTCCTGCTGGGAACTTACGACTACAACGGCTTGGGTGTGGACGTTATCGCCCGGGCGTTTCACGGTCAGGCGGACGCGATGGCATTTTTCTGGAAACTGGCTCTGACGGTAATCGCGATGGGCGTAGGATTCAAAGGCGGGCAAATTGTCCCGGCGTTCTTTATTGGCTCAACGTTGGGCTGTACGCTGGCGGGCGTTGTCGGTCTTGACCCAGCCGTGGGGGCGGCGGTCGGCATGATAGCCGTCTTTTCCGGCGTTGTCCGCTGCCCGTTTGCCGCGTTGGTGATGAGCATCGAAATTTTCGGTCCCGTCTCCCTGCCGATCTTTATTCTCGCCTGCGGGATTGAACAATTAGCAATTAGAAATTAGCAATTAGCAATTGTTTATGGTTCGCAGCTTCTTCATTTTAACAAAAACCCAATTTTTTAGCCTCGTACAACGGTTAATCTTCGAGTAATGTGTCGTCCTGAAAAAAAGTTGACACAAAAAACTTTTGTTATTGTTTCGATTTATTTTAGCTA
>JAZRTH010000774.1:0-1192 GCA_045651945.1 Thermoguttaceae bacterium | reverse complement strand
TTTTCCTCCCGCGCCCCCCAAAGGGGGCGCGGGAGGAAAAGAGTATTCGTCGATATTCTTTTTCCAGGCGTCCTCCTCCGGCGGTTGAAACCGCCGGTTACAATGAGTCTCGTCCCTTCGGGACTTTAGCGAACTGCGTTCGCTGTCGCTATCGCGACTTATAACTCAGCGGCGACACTAAAGGCAATTCCTCATCGAACCTTTTGTTAGCGCACGCTCAAATCACTCTTGCTGGTCTTGACTCTCTTGCTCGTCTGCGCCGTCTTCTGCATCCGATTCCTCATCCGAATCGTCGAAGTCAAACTTCTGCTGACCTGTTCCGTTGGACGCTCTGTGAATAAACTGCATGGCGTCCTGTTCGACAATCAGAACGTTGTCGCCCAAGTCCATTTCCGTTGGGGACTGCTGCGGCTGTTCGATCGGTCTGCCGTTTTCGTCCAGTTCGACGTCCGCCATGGAGGTCTTGCTTTTCGCCAGTTCGATGAGCTTTTGATGAAGCTCGTCTTTATTGACGCCGGAAATGGCGCTGGTTGCCGTCGCGATTTCTCCCAAGTAGCGGATAAACTGCTGGCGTCGGTCGGCTTCCTGCTTAACTTTCATTCTTCGGCGCAGGTACATGCCCAGCTTGCGCCCGACGGTTTGTAACGCCAATCGGAGTTCCTTTTGAATTTCCGGATAGAGGGCGATCGCCTCTTTCGATTCCGACGTAAACGGAACCCAGACGCTGGCAAGATGAACCATGATGCTCACCGGACCGGAGGGCAACGCGCCGCGGGATTGGCTGAGCCCATAGGAGCGCCAGTTCATGGATTTAATCGTTTGCGTAATCGCGCAAGCCCCTTCCTGGAACTGTAACGGGACGCGGTTGGCGTACCGCATGACGTTCATCGTCTGTCCTTCCGACAGATTGAGGTTGTGCATGGCGTCAAAGAGCTGGTTGATTTCCCGTTCCGACAACCCCTTGGGCGACTTTCGCGTCCCGATTTTCGCCTTGGCGAGAATCTTGTCCGCGCCGTCTGCGCCCAAACCGTAGAACGTCATCATGAGGAACTGACGCAGCGTTCTCGTATCAGTTTCGTCCAGCAGTTCCAACAAAAGATCTTTGCTGACCTGCTGCGTTGCCGTCGCTGAACCGTAAACCAGCCCAACTTCCAGCTGAAACGGGTTGCCGCGATAAACGGCTGGCGGACGC
>JAZRTH010000773.1:0-1096 GCA_045651945.1 Thermoguttaceae bacterium | reverse complement strand
ATTTCCGCGCAGTCCAGCGGGGAATAATGGTACGCCGTCCGGAATTTGGTGCAGAGGGTTGCCCACATGTTGACGGTGTACCCCAGCGTATGGAACAGCGGCAGCATGCCAATGACAATACTGCCTTCGTTGTTCATGTTTTGAGCGTCAATAAAGAGCGTGAAGTCTTTGTAAATATTGTAGTGCGAAAGCATTACGCCTTTGGGAACGCCCGTCGACCCGGACGTAAAGACGACCGTTACCATGTCGTCCGACTTGATTTCGTTCAGCCCCAGCGCCTTTTCCATAACCCACAACGGAGAGTACGCCAGCAAAGCGCCTTTGATTTTATCCATCAGGCTGATCTTGCCGATGACGTCTTCCAGATAAATAACTTCTGCGTCCAGATGTTCAAACTTCAGCCGTTCCATAACGCGGCGGCTGGTAAGAACGTGCTTTATTCCCACCTTTTTAATGCACTCGTTCATGATCGTTTCTGAAACGGTGAAGTTCAGATTGACCGCGACGCGTTTGTCCGCCGTCAGGGCGAAGTTGACAATAACGCCTGGCAGCGAGGCGGGCAGGATAATCCCGACGAACTTTTCGTCCTTGCCGAGAATGGCGCGGCGAAGGAAGTTCCGCATTACCATCATATTAAGTATCACCTGACGACCCGTCAATTCTTTTCCGGACGAGTCCGCCAGTTTCCAACCTTTGGCTTGAGCAAGGCACTGTCGTAGAGCAACAGATACGAGGTTCATGTCAAATCTCCCTTTCTTATATCGGTATTCGTTTTATATTTCAAATCATGCCGACGGCGCATTTCAGCCGCGCCGTCTTACTATTCTCAACTTTTATCTACTCTCTATTATAGCGTATCGTTCTCCTTTTTCCAGAGTTCAGACCCGGAAATTACTAATATTTTACAAAACTATTACATCTAAGGGAAATTAGCAATTGTCAATTAGCAATTAGCAATTACTGTCTTGTCCTGGTATCGGTTGACAGAAAGGTTAAAGATGTTAAAACGATATACAGACGCATTTCGTCAGACCGTGGTGTCAGAAGTCGTTTCAGGCAAGTGGAAATCGGTTTGGGAGGCATCTCGAGCCTACGG
>JAZRTH010000772.1:0-1485 GCA_045651945.1 Thermoguttaceae bacterium | reverse complement strand
TAAAATCGACGCCAGCGGAACGCTCCTGTTTGAGTTCAGTCCATATAACGCTGATCCGGCTATGCAGGAATTCGACACGCTTGCTATTACAGACGCGTCTAACGAGCTGGTTCTCGATACAAATTCAATCGTCAAGCTGTTCTTTACAAGCGCTGCTGACGCCAACCTTTGGGCGGCGGAAGGCGAATAGTACAAGCTGGTTTCAGACGAAGGATTTGTTGCCGACGTTACCGACATGAGCGATTTGCTTGGGAACTACACAAGCCTGTTTGCTTTGCAAGGCAGACCGGACGGTCTGTACCTGATCGGTCTTGGCGCCGGTCCCGCTCCCGAACCCGGCTCCGGCGTTCCGGAACCGTCGACGTGGGCGCTATTAGTTCTTGGGGTTTGCGGTTTGCTCTACTGGCGAAAGAGATAATATGAAGTGCGACGCCTTGGCGTCGCTTTCATAACTAGCTCCGACGAGAACTTAGAAAAAAGATATTCGTGCCAATAACGCAAAGAACAATAGATTTTCGTTTTATTATCGATTATTGTTCCAACGTTACTGGCACGAAATTCTTTAAACGCACTTCTCAACGTTATTCTTGTAAAAGGGTCCGCAAGCCGTCGCACTCCATACCCCCGCTACTTGAAATATCTTTAGAAAGCGCTATACTACAATTAATAAAGAACGCGAGTCGGTTTGCGTTCAGATTGTCTCAATTTACTCAACGAAAAACTACACGCAAATACCATGTTAGCCAAAGACTTCAAACGAGGAACGATTCTCAATTACAACGGCGCTCCGTGCATGATCGAAAACATTACAGTGCAAACCCCGTCTGCGCGCGGCGCAACGACCCTGTACAAGTTCCGCGCTCGAAACCTGGTTACCAAAAACAAAGTCGATTTCACCTTCAAGGGAACGGACAACCTCGAAGAAGCCGACTTCAAACGCCGTAACGTTACGTTCAGCTATTCCGAACCGACCGCGTGGCATTTCATGGACGCTGAAACCTACGAAATGTACGACCTGACCCCGGAAGACGTCGGCGACGACAAAAACTACATCACCGAGTCCCTCGAAGGCATGCAGATGATGTTCTACAACGACGAACCGATTGGTCTGACGCTCCCGGCGTCCGTCGTTCTGAAGGTTATCAAGTGCGATCCCGGCGTTCGCGGCAACTCTGCCACGTCCCGCGCCAAGCCCGCTACCGTCGAAACCGGATTTGAGGTCATGGTTCCCGAATACCTCGAAGAAGGCGAACTGATTAAAGTCGACACCCGCACGGGAGAATATTCCTCAAGAGCGTAGGTTTTTAGCTTATAGCTGTTAGCTTCTAGCTATTAGCTTATGGATTCGCGGATCTTGCGGATACGCCTGGAAACAGGATAACCAAGCTAGCGGCTAGGAGCTAGAAGCTAGAAGCTCATCTTGCAACTCGCAACTCGCTACTCGCAACTCGCAACTAAAATGAACTCTTTCCCTCTTTCCAAACA
>JAZRTH010000771.1:0-3713 GCA_045651945.1 Thermoguttaceae bacterium | reverse complement strand
CACGTAAGCAGCGCCGATATGAGTTTTATCTATATTGCCCCCAAATGATCTGACCTCTCCACTTTCAAGTTTGGATTCTCCCGACATTATAATAGTTGTTTCTACGTTGTCGCCATTGCCATAGTTGTACGCTAAATTAAGCGTATTTACCTTGAGGGTAGAATCGCCTGACATGGTCAAACTGGTTTTGCCGTGCTGACTCAAACGCAGGTCTTTCGCCTGAAGATAGGCGTCGCCTGTCATCGTAATATCAGCCGTGCGGTCTTTTTGGTCTGTTACGTACAGCTGACCGCCGTTGGCGTAGAACTTTCCGCCGGAGATATCGACCTTCACGTTTCCATGATAAGAAAAGTAAGTTGTATCGGAAACCGTAACGGTTCCACCGGTTTGTTGGTATTCAGCGGAGCTATTATGACCGAGATATAATTTTTTAGTCGAAAAAGAAGTATCGTCGCCCGCAACGGTGAGAAAGGCTTTTGAATTCGTCCCTACTGCCACTTCGAAATCGCCTGAAGTAGTAACTGAACCGCCATTGACTTCAAAATATCCGACCGTATTATTTTTCTGAGCAACTTCTACAAGACCGGAAATTATTGTTGTCCCAGCGTTGTTGATGTACTTTGACGTGTACTGTCCAGTCGGGTTTGATGCATAGCCGTCAGAAGCGGCATCGTCGCCGATAATTATTCGAGCAAGAGTAACCGCGCCGCCGTTGTTGGTCAATACACTGTCATATTTCATTGCTAAACCGGTTCCATTGACGGTTAAAGCGCCGCCATTGACCATTATATCTTGTTGTGTTCTTAACCAAGAACTGGTATTTGTTACAACGCCGCCGTTGACTTCCAGATAACCATTATTATCTTCAAATAATAAATTAGCAATATTAACAGTTCCATCATTAACAATAATACTGCCTTTACTGCTTGTACCTGTATAAGTTGAAGTTCCTCCATTAAACGCCAATACCGAATTGACAGGCATATTGCCTTCGATGGTATTTGTTCCGCCAAGAACAATCGTCTTGCCGGAAACGTTCTTCAAAGTGTTCGTTCCACTATAAACGTATCCCGTTGGATTGTTGACGTCGCCGTCCCAGTTGGCTTGGTCAGCCATAGAACCACTGGCATTTTCTATCCAGATTTTAATTCCCGTTGGAGCGTCGTCTCCATAACTGGCGACAACAGCGTCTTTGCCGCTGACTGTCGTAGCAAACGCTTGCCAGCCTTCCGCGACGGTCATGCTGGCAACGCTATTAGCTGTTGCGGAATCGGCAAACAGACCGACAAGCAGCTGATCTCCAGTCGTATACGAAACTTTATCCGATCCTTTTACGTTGACCGTTCCGCCGGTCGCGTTGAACGTTCCCGCTGTCGAGGTAATCAAACCGTAAGGCGTAAGATTAATCGCGCCGCCTGCCAGATTAACCGTTCCAGCATTGTTCAACTCCATAACGTTTACTGAGCCGCCATTAATATTAAATGTCGATCCAGTTTCAATATCGATAGTTTCCGTATTGAGAACCGCCGTTCCGCTGACAGTGGTTGCAGACGTTCCACTATTGGTCAGTGTAATAGCGTTTACCGTACCGCCGTTGACGTTGAATACCGAATTCTCTGCGATGGTAATGGTTTCAGCTTCGAAAATCGCTGAATCGTTGACTGTGGTTGACGATTTTGCTGCAGCGTTTGTTGTAAAGGTTTTAGTCGAAAACTTGCTGTTTCCGTTAAGAGTTATTTCCGCAGCGTAAGTTTTTCCGTCAATCAGGTCGGTAGCCACTCCCAAGCCAACTTTCACTTCGTTAGCAATGACAACAGTTGAGTTGTCGTTGAGGGTTAAAGAACCATACGCGGCGCCGCCGTTAGTATTTCTCCCAAAGAAATACATGTTATTCGCCGTAATATTGGCGTTATCGTTCAATATGTTCACGTTGACAACGTTGTCGCCAGGATCGTAATTATATGCCATGTTAAGATCTGTAACGCTGATAAGGGAATTACCCTTCATGGTCAGATTGGTATGACCGTGCTGGCTCAATCGCAGGTCTTTTGCCTGAAGATAGGCATCGCCAGACATATTGATATCAGCCGTGCAGCCTCTTTGGTCTGTTACATACAGCTGAGCGCCGTTAGCGTAGAATTCGCCGCCGGAGAGATTGACGGTCGCGTCTTTGTGATAAGAGAAAAACGTATTGGTGGCAACGGTAACTTTTCCGCCTGTCTGATTGAAAACCGCCCCGCCGTTTGTCCCTGCGTTTACATCGCCGATTTTCAACTGAGCGCCGAAAGCAAGCTGGGCGTTGTCGCTCACCGTAATCGCGCCGTCCCGGTCTAACGCTGCGTCTTTAGCTACTGTGAGTTTTGCGTTGTCGTTAGCGGTCAATACGGATTGATTATCCAACTTAAATTGATTGGATACATTAATCGCAGAATTGTCGTTAAGGCTTATATTTCCGGTATTGCTTACAGTTATGGTATTTGAAGCGCTTACCGTAGAATCCCCGGAAAGAGTCAAAGCGCCCTCAGAGCTGACATTGACATCGGTTGCCGATATTTTAGATTTGTCAAACAGATTAACCTGAGATTGTCCGCTACTAATATTCAATACTTTAGATGTTACGGTAGAATTATCGTACATGCTGAGTTTCGTTCCATTGCCGTTAAAATTCAAATTGTTGGAACTGATATTAAGCTTTCCGTTGTCAGACATTTCCAACGTGGAACCGTAAGCCGCATCGTCCCAGCCCAAACCGGAAGCGCTGCCGCCTCTGGCTGTAACAGACGCGTTATCCGAGATGATGATCTTCGTTTTGGCGGTCATGCCAGACCACCATTCGTTGGACGAAAACGTACTATCGCCTATATAATGCTGGTATAGATTGAAATCATTATAAGTCCTGTTGCCATCGTTAGTTCCGCCCCAGAAGTTGCCGCCAACGTAAACTTTAGCGTTACCCGTCAGTCGGAACGTAACGGTTCCTTCCTTATTGCTGGCAAGATTCGCCAACGGAACGAACGCATTATTCATCGTTACATCTGAATCCTGACCGAATACCAGTGTGATATTTTGACCCTCGGCGCCGGGTTTGAAATCGGACGTAACGGTAAGCGTTCTATCGATAATGTACCCGGGATTGTCTGACGTCGTGGGCGCGCCGTAGTCCCAGTAGTCGCCGTTCATCAGGTCAGAAACCGAAGTCGGCGCGTCAGCTTTCCAAAACGTGTCTGCCAGAGCGGTTTCATTCAAGGCGAAAACTGTAACCAACGCTGTCGCAAGCGTTATTCGACTCCATGTCGAAATGCGAGCAAAAGATTTGCAGGAAGGAAAACTATCCATTGTCATAACTTCTTATTGAATAAATCAGGGTAAACGGTTTTTATGTTCACTAAAAATAGTAAAACTATTTTACACTAATTATATATTATACCCCGGATTTTTAAATATTCTGAAAAAGAACGGGATTTTTTAAGAAATTTTGGGTCGAGAGGTTGAGAGTAGGGAGAGTGGGTAAAATAGAAAGACTTTGCGGAGTGCGGGAGCAAAGCTCCTCCTTTCGTACTTGACGGTTTGCCGTCAAGCGGCGTTATTTTTCTTAGCGAGCTGCGCTCGCCGGTTAGAGCGATTCTATTTAGAAAAAAAGCGAGAGCTACGCTGACGCTTCGCTCTCGCACTCCGATACGTGTTACGAATTACTTTCGTTTTCGCCAGTACAG
>JAZRTH010000770.1:0-3941 GCA_045651945.1 Thermoguttaceae bacterium | reverse complement strand
GCACGCAAACAGACGGCTCTCTGGATTACCCGATTCAATTGTATAAATCAATGAGACTTGGAACCACCTGTAGTTACATACAATGAGTAAAGGTTTACTTTTTACATACTTGCTGACGATGATCGGCATTGTGTTCGGCATATTAAATCCATTTGTAGGGCTTTGCGCCTATATTTGTCTTGCTATCATCAATCCGACGTCGTTATGGTTCTTCTCCGTACCAGATAAATTCTTTGGAATTGCCGGTTACTCTTTTTTAGTTGGCATTAGCATGCTTATTGGCTGGCTGTTTGCCGGATTTGGTAAATGGAATTTTGGACAAAAAGCAGGACTCATCGTTACGTTACTTGTTTTTAATTTCTTCTGGATGTATATTTCCGCTGCCGCTAACGGAGTTTTAGCTTTGGGCGCTTCACACCAATTGGTACAGTATGTCAAACTGTATTTGGCGTTCTTCCTTGGAATGACCATTGTCAATAACATTAGTCAGTTAAAAACATTAATTTGGGTTATCATTCTTTCCGAAGGCTATGTTGCTTACGACTTGAACAATTCCTACATGGACGGCTTCAACCGACTGACCGAAATCGGGTTTGCCGGCATGGATAACAACTTCTTTGTTTTGACAATGGTTATCAATGCTGTTTTGGCATTTTATACTGGTTTGTATGACCCCAAGTTGTGGCGTAAAGGAATTGCTTTTTTTATCGCCGCGCTTAACGCACATGTAATTTTCTTTTCCATGTCGCGCGGAGGTATGCTTTCACTTCTGATTTCCGGCATCGCAATTGTCTGGTTTATTCCTAAAAAACCGTCATATATAGCATTTATGATTTTGGCAGTATGCGCAGCTTCATATATGGCTGGACCATCTGTCCGAGAACGATTTGCATCAACATTTGTTGATGCCGAAGAACGCGATTCTTCCTCTCAGGGACGTTTGAAAAGCTGGAAAAACTGTTTAGCCGTTATGCGAGACAATCCGGTTTTTGGAGTAGGTCTGCGACAATGGCTTCCTTATACAAGGTCTCATCATGGTATGGCTATTGAAGCCCACTCGATGTGGATGCAGGCGTCTGCGGAGCAGGGGGTTCCTGGCATTTTATCTTTGTTGGGAACGTTTGGATTTACAATATTGTATTTGATGAGAATTTCAAACATACGCACTCCTACGTCAGATCCATTTATTCATATTGCAGCTCAAATGGCGCTATGCGCATTAATAGGCTTTTGTTTAGGCGCGCAGTTTGTTTCAGTCTTTGCTATGGAAATCAGTTATTACACCGTTATGATTGGCTGTATTGTTCTGAAATTCCAAAACGAGTACGATATTCACAACCAGTATGCGCCCCTGGCAATGACAGAAGAGACGTACTATCGGTATGAATAGTGTTTATGTTAATAATGATTCATTGATAAACGTTATGGAAGATAAAAACGTCGAACAGATAATCGAAGAAACAGATAAGTTAAATCAATGTGAAAACGTTGAACAAAAAGAGTCTTTACTGGATACCTGGAAAGAAATGCTCTATGACGTCTACGCCTATAGAGAACTTCTCCTTGAAATGTTTAAACGAGATCTGAGAGTTAAATACAAACAGGCTGTTATTGGTTACGTTTGGACGATTTTCATGCCGGCGATGGTTGTATTTAGCGGGTTTATTATTAAATTCGTCATGGCTAAAATGGCGGGTCAAACTTTCCAAATGGAATCGTTTGCCGTCATGTCGGTCAAAGCGGTTGCGTGGTCGTTCTTTTTGGGGTCTGTAACAGCTGCGTCAAATTCGCTGGTTGGCAACATCGGTTTGATTACTAAGATTTATTTCCCGCGAGAAGTGTTTCCGATGTCCTGTTTTGTATCCAACACGTTTGACCTCGCCATCGGATCTGGTTCCTTATTCATTGTTCTGCTCTTTTTGGGAAAAGTTCAGTGGACGCTTAATCTGCTTTGGCTTCCGGTTTTGTACATTTTACTGGTAGTTTTAGGACTGGCAATAAGCATGTTTTTTGCCAGTGAAATGGTGTTTTATCGCGATTTCCGATACCTGCTGGGCTTGCTGACGTCGTTTGGGATTTTCTTTACCACGATTTTCTTCGAACCGGATATGCTTGGTCCGACGTTGGGGCCGATTATGATGCTCAATCCGATTTCGCCGATTTTGGAAGCGATTCGACTGGTTGTTATTAACGGGCACAACCTGTTCATTCCGTTGTATAACGATGGAGGATTTGTTGCAACGGAAACAAACGTTATCGTTTGGCAGCCATGGTATTTGGGATACGCCGCAGCGTTTTCGTTTATAGGGTTGTTTTTCTCCTGGCTGCATTTCCATAAGTCCGAATTCCTTTACGCAGAGTACATCTGATTTTCAACCGGAAGTCATGACGAATAAAAAATCGGTTACTGTCGGAATTGTCGGCTGCGGAAAGATCGGATCGGCGTTAAAGCGCTGGCTGGAGTGTTACAATAAAAAATGCCGAGTCAAAATCTCTGACCCGGCGTTGGGGTTCAACGATGATTTATCCGACTGCAGCTGTATTTTCATCAGCATACACATTCCTACGGAACCGGACGGCTCGCAGAAGTTGACAACGCTCAACAAGATTGTCAAGAATTTGCCAGACGTCCCAATTTTCATCAGAACGACCGTCCTGCCCGGAACGTGCGACAAGCTGTCAAAACGTTACAAAAAAGACGTCCGGTTCATGCCGGAATATCTCACAGAGCGCACCGCATTTGAGGACTTTTGCCGTCAGCCGATGGTGTTTACCGGACATGTAGACCTGCTCAAAAAGGTCTTTCCGGGCAAATCGTTTATTGAAACGACGTCGACGGAGGCTGAATTGGCGAAGTACGCTCACAATGTTTTCGGAGCGCTGAAAGTAACGTATTTCAACGCGATTAAACAGGTTGCAGACGAGCTCGGCTGCGACTACGACCGCGTCCTTCAGGGCGTCTTGCAAAGCGGATACGTCAACGCGATGCACACGTCCGTTCCCGGTCCAGACGGTCTCTTTGGATACGGCGGCAAGTGCTTTCCCAAAGACATCGAGGCGTTTCGAGCGAGCGTTTCCGCGCCGGACTTCCAGCAGCTGCTGTCCACGGTTATTAAGATGAACGAGCAGTTTAGAGCGAAAAAGACTGACTAGCCGCAGGCGTAACAGAAGGGAAGAATTGTTTGAATAATCGTCGAGAATACAACGTCGCGATAGCGACAGCGAACGCAGTTCGCTAAAGCCCCGAAGGGGCGAAACTCATTGTAACCGGCGATTTTAACCGCCGGTGGGGGAACATAGATAATTGAATATCGACGAATACGCGTTTCCTCCCGCGCCCCAACGGGGGCGCGGGAGGAAATGCGGCTAAAGCGATAGGGGCGGATATCGCGATTCTTCCGTGGGCTAAAGCCCACGGTTACAAGAGTTGCGTCCTTTCAGGACGCGAGTCCACCTTCTCGTCATAACAGTCTTCCCCCAAACTTTGCGTGTACCCTTACAGATCATGATAAAAACCCTTTACGAAGACAATCATCTGCTTGTTCTGATTAAGCCGGCGGGAATTCCGACCATGGGCGTCGAGGCGGGACGTCCCAGCTTTCTGGAACAGGCGCGTCAGTACGTCAAGGAGAAATACAACAAGCCAGGCAACGTCTATTTGGGAGTCGTCAGCAGATTGGACACGCCGACCAGCGGGGTGATGGTCTTTGCCCGAACCAGCAAAGGGGCGGAACGGCTCAACGCTCAGTTTCGCAACCGAACCGTGAACAAAGTCTACTGGGCGCTGGCGCAGGGGAACCCACAAACGGACGGCGCGCATTGGGAAGACTTCATCGTTCACGACAGCCGTCACAGAAAAGTCAACCCGGTCAGCACAGACAACCCCGACGCGATCGACTGCCGGTTGTCGTTTATCTGTCTAAAGCAGTTTCCCGGATACT
>JAZRTH010000769.1:0-1557 GCA_045651945.1 Thermoguttaceae bacterium | reverse complement strand
TGTTCTTAATCGTCCCTCTTTGCGTCTGTTACTCAAAAAACGATGACGGCATTTTGAACTATGATCAGGATCCAGTGCGCTATTTTTCACGCGATATTGAACGCTTTGAAACCATGTTCAGAACCAGATGGATTCATTTGAATTATCATACTTCGCATGGTGTTAATGTCCTTCATTACGCGGCATTGAAAGGCGATCTCGACTGGGTTAAACGAATTGTGGAACAGGGCGCAGACGTCAACGAAACAGACCGTTGTGACCGTACGCCGCTGCTGTTCGCTGCGATTAGCGGAAATCTGGGTGTGGTTGAGTATCTCGCCGAACAGGACGCAGACGTCAACGCCAAAGACGACTACGAAAAGAACGCGCTCCATTTTGCTGCCGAAGTCGGCTCTTTGGATGTGGTCAAATGGCTGGTGGAAAAGGGGCTGGACGTCAACCAAAAATGCAAAGACATTCTTGAGGAAACGCCGTTGCTTTACGCCGCAGATAGTGGTTCTCGAGAACTGGTTCAATGGCTTATAGAACATGGCGCAGACGCTGAAATTAAAGACGATTGCGACCAGACGATTTTATTTCATGCCGTTACAAGCAATTCTTTAGAGTTGGTTCAGTATTTGTTTAAATACGGAATTGGCGTTACGCCTGAATCAACATCGTCAATGTTGTATTACGCAGCCGGAGAAGATTCTCTGGAAATGCTAAAATTTCTGATTGAACAAGGCGGCGATCTCAACGCAGAATCAGAGTTCCTTCATGGAATGTCGCCTTTGCATTTATCGTCATATCACGGCAATTTGGAACTGGTTCAATGGATGCTTGAACAGGGAGCCAACGTCAACGCAAAAGACATTAATGGATGGACGCCTTTATTTTATGCGTGTACGAAAGGTTCCCTGGAAACTGTTCAAAAGCTGGTTGAATGCGGAGCGGACGTCAATGCAAAGGATGTGGGCAGTTTAACGCCAATTTTTTTCGCATCCCAAAAAGGTAATTTGGAAATCGTTAAATGGCTGGTTGAGCATGGAGCAGACGTCCGCGCAAAAAGCGATGACGGAGTAACAGTAATGTTTTCCGCCGTTCTTAGCGGTTCGTTTGATCTGGTTCAATGGCTCATTGATCAAGGCGTTGACGTCAACGCCGAAGCGGATGACGGTTCTACTGCTCTAACGTTTCTCTGTAACCGCGACAACGCAGCTATAGGCACAGATAATCTGAAAATGGCTCAGTTTCTGGTTGAGCATGGAGCAAACGCCAATCCGAATCTGGGTAAAAAGTTATGTCCCTACTGGATCGAACTGTGGAGAGTGCAAAGCAAATCTACAACGGGCGTGAATTACCCGCTGATTCGTCACCTGATGTTTCACGACCCCGTTTTTATTTTCACCGTTTCTGTAATATGTTTGTCTGTTATACTCGTTTTGTTATACTTCGTTTTAATTAAAAGAACAAAGAAAAAATTGAGACGATGTAAGGACGGGGAATGCGGCGCCCTTAGGCGCCTTAACCAGCGCCCCGCTCTAAAGCTGGGAGGATTCTGGGAGTTTTCTGGGAGGA
>JAZRTH010000768.1:0-5525 GCA_045651945.1 Thermoguttaceae bacterium | reverse complement strand
CCGGGACGTTGTGTCTGACGCCGTTCGTGCTGCTTTTGGCGAGCGTTTTCGTCCCGCGATTTTTCTGCCGGTTTCTCTGCCCGATGGGCGCGGCGTTTGACGTCGTCGGCTGGCTCGGGAAAAAGCTGGGCGTTCCCCGGTTTTCCGCTCGATGGGTTCCCAACTTGCGATTCGTCTTTCTTATCGCGACGATAGCAGCTGCGTTTTTCGGCGTCGCTGGCGCGCTCATTCTCGACCCGACGGTTCTGTTCAAGGGATTCGTTTTGCTCTCGCCGTATTCGTGGGGCTTGATTCTCGTCCCGATACTGCTGATTTTGACGCTGATAATTCCCAAATTCTGGTGCGTTCGCGGCTGTCCGCTCGGCGCGTTGCAGGACGCAGCGTTCTTTCCGTTTCGATGGATTAAAAAACTGTTGGGAAAAGAGCAGAACGAAGATCAGCCGGACTTACGCGGCATCGCTCAGCGGCGATACGCCTGGGCGTCGACGATTCTCGGTCTGACGGCGGCGGGCGCGTACGGCGCGTACAGTAAGCAGGAAGAATCGAAAAAGAGTTCCCAGCGCAATCCGTTGATTCTTCCGCCCGGTGCGGGAACGGAACTGCAAATGGCGTCACAGTGCGCTCGGTGCGGAGCGTGTTTCAAGTCCTGCCCGACGAAAGCGATTCAGCCGATTCCCTTTGAACAGTCGCCCGTCCTTTGGGGAGCGCCCAACGTCGATTTTCAGTCTGAGTCCGACCAGCCCTCATACTGTGAGTATGCGTGTAACAAATGCTCGGAAGTCTGCCCGACCGGCGCGATTGCAAAGCTGACGCTGGAAGAGAAACAGAAGATAGTTCTGCGTCCTGTTACGCTGAACTATTCGGAATGCCGGCTCAATTTCGAGAAAGAATGTTCGATCTGCGTAAACGAATGTCCGACCTCCGCTTTTGAAAAACAGTGGTCGGACGAACAGTACCTGACGATTCTAACCGTCAATATGGACTTATGCGTCGGCTGCGGCAAATGCGCCGCCAACTGCCCAGAAAAGGCGTTGACTTGCGATTAGGCAGTAGGCAGTAGGCAATAGGGGAAGGTTATCCCAAGTACGCTTTTTGCGTTCGGAGCAGATCGCGAACGGCGGGGATGTCTACGTTGCGGATGTAATCGACGTTGGTTTTGACTGCAACGGCGGCGGCGCAGCCGGCGGCGTGTCCGCTGACCCAGCAGGTCGGAATGACGCGGATGTCGTCTGACATGCGGTGTTCGCCGGAAAGGCTTCGTCCAGCTGTGATAATATTCTCGACGTTCTGCGGCAGCATAGAACCGAAGGGAATTTCCCAACGTTGGTGGTTGGCGTTCCACGAACCGGAAAAGGCGAGGAAATCGTCAAAATGTTGATTGGTTTCCATGCCGTGGTAAGTTACTGTTTCGACGCCGTCGATAACGCGGGTGATTCTCACGCCCATTTGCGGAGCGGTTTGAGCCAAAAAGACTTTGTCCGTCCCCGGCTGTTTTTTGAGATTGAGATAATTCTGCCAGATGTGCTTTCGGTGCGCCAGTTCCAGACGAGTCAGTTCTTTGACGTCCACGCCGTTGGACTGCGGACCCGACATGTTGACCCAGTTCAGACCGGGAACGGGGGTAACGCTGCCCAAGCCTCGAAGCGGCGGCTGACCCTGCCGTTTGCTGTTGTCAATTTGATTCAAACCGCCCAACGTGTGAACCAGACCAGCTGCGAACTTTCTAACCTGATGTTTTGCTCCGGCAGCGGCGAAAATGTCGCCGTCTCCGGTCGTGTCGATAACCTGTTTGGCGAGAATCGCCTGCGGTCCGGACTTGCATTCAAAGATCGCGCCTTTGCAGACGTTGCCGGACATAATCGCGTCCGTCGCCCAGGAATGAAGCAAAATCTCGACGTTCGCTTCAGTCAGCATTTCCTGTAACAGATACTTGTACGCTTCCGCGTCGATAGTTGGATTGACACCGTGTCGGCGATCGATGATACCCAACGGCATCGCTTCCAGACGCTGCATGTATTCTTCGCCAATTCCCTGACAGCAGGAGAACGGTTTTTCGCCTTTGCTTTGCCGCGCCCAATGTCCCAAAATAACCAGAACCAGCCCGCCGGTCGCCAAGCCGCCGAAATGGTTGTAACGTTCAACCAGAGTAACCTTGACGCCCGCTCGCGCCGCGGCAATTGCAGCCGTACAGCCCGCCGGGCCGGCGCCGACGACCAAAACGTCGGTTTCGCTGATAGTTGGAATCGTTCTCGCCGGGCGGACGACAGCGCCGTTTTCAACGCGGCACGGATTGACCTCGTCTGCGACCTCGACGAAATTCAGTTTCCCTCCCAAAGAGGACTCGTCCGCCTTGGCGCTTTGAGGGGTGATAAACATGCCAGCTGCCGCGCCGACGGCTGTCGTCAGCGTGGACTTAAGCAAATCTCTGCGGGAAATGGAAGTCATGATAACGGAATATGAACAAATGATTATGGAATAACTAAACCTGCGAATTTCGCAAACGTACTATTAATATAATTTCTCTTTGAGACGATGTCAAGCGGTTGAGGGGATTATTTGAAAAATTTTCGTAAAAGAGGGAAAGGGCAGGGCGTGAGAATAAGCCCTGTTATCTCCCCCCTATTGTCTAATTTTTTGTTCTTTGTTATAATATGAGTATTGACTGTAAATAATACGGAATACATCCAACCCTCTGAGTATATATATTATCATGTCGGAATCGTCCATGAAAAAACAAGCGTTGTTGATCGGGATTAACCAGTATCAAATTCTGCCGGGATTGAAGTACGCCCGACAGGACGCGGAAGCGGTCGAACAGGCTCTTAAGCAGAACTACTGCTTTTCTGACAACGAGATCTTACTTTTAACCGACGCCAAACCAGGACTGTTTAAGCCGACAGATAGAGATCTTATTCAGGATCATTTAGAGAAACTGGCGAATCAGGATCTCGACCTGTTTATTTTTGGATTCTGGGGGCACGGCTTGTTTCGAAATGGCAAGCGGTATCTCTGTCCGATGATTGTCAAAAGCGACAGAGTGGAACGACAGGGATTGCCCTTTGACGAGCTTCAGGAGTTGATTTCTAATATTCATGCAAAAAATACGTGTATGATTCTGGACTGCTGCCAGACGATTCACGATCGCGGCGAGGTGGAAACGCTTACCATTTCAGACCAGGATATTATGGAAAACGCCGCACGAGATATTGTTCTGAGGAGAAAAGAGCAAATTCCGGATTTCCAGTCAAACGTGGCGATACTCAATTCCTGTAAAGAAGGACAAGCCTCCTACGAATGGGACGAACGCAAACACGGGCTGTTTACAGCTCACCTTCTCGACGCGATGAAAAAGCGAAGCCCAAGCGTCATGCAGATTGCCAGCTATATCAGTTCCAATATCGAAAAGACCGCTTTGGAACTGGGCAAGGAACAGACGCCGTTCTATAAACTGGAAGGCGATATTGTCTTGCCGGTTGAAACGAAATCGACGCCGCTGGTAACCGGAGACGTGTTTATTTCGTATCGGCACTGCAACGCTGACCTCGTCGCGCCGGTTGAAGCGGAACTCAAACGCCGGGGTATTTCGTACTTTATCGACCGCGTTGGAATCAACTACAGCATGGATTATTCCACCGTTATTGCGCGAGCGATAAAAGCGTGTAGAGTTCTTCTGGTTATGTGGACGAAAGAAGCGAACGACTCTCCCGACATGCTTCGAGAAGTTGTAACTGCGTTAAATCTTAAAAAGAACGTTCTTCCATATAAGCTTGGAACGTTCGACGTTGCGGAACACGATGCTATTTTTTTACAGCTTTCACCGTTGAGTCGTTGTGAAGCTGTCGACCCGACGCCGGATTCTGTAGCGGAACTGGTCAATCGAATTGAGCTGCTTCTTGATCCGTCAGCGCCAGTTCCGTCTGTTTCTGTTACACCGTCCAAACCGGCTCCACCTTTGCCGAAGCCGCATAGCGTTAACAATCCGCTTAAAGATATTTTAGATCAGGAAGAAAACGAAAAGCAGGAAAGAATTAAACAGTTGCAAATTGAAGCAGCTTCTGATTATAAGAATAAAGATTACGAAAAAGCCATTCCAAAACTGGAAGAGATTCTGACTTTGGATCCAGGTTTGACGGAAGCTAAAAAGTTATTGGCTCGTTGCAAGTCGAGAGTTGCACAACGTCCGCAAATTGAAACTGAAGTTACGGAGCAAACAGAAGAAACAGAACCAGATGAAGAAGCTGAAGAGTCAGAAGAAAACGTACAAGACTTATCTGCTCAGGGAAAGGAAGCCGGTGAGAGAAAAACCGTAACAGTCAACGATGTAGAATTTGCTTTCAGATGGTGTCCTGCCGGTACGTTCATGATGGGTTCGCCGATTTCGGAAGACGGACGCAAAAGCGATGAAAAACAACATCAGGTGACGCTTTCCTCTGGTTTCTGGATGATGGAAACGCCTGTAACGCAAGAACAGTGGACAGCAATTATGGGTAAGAACCCCAGTTATTTTGAAGGTGACGATCTTCCAGTAGAAAACGTAACATTGAACAATTGCAAAAAATTCTGCAAGAAGTGTACGGATCTTGGATTGTCAGTTCAGCTTCCAACGGAAGCACAGTGGGAATACGCCTGTCGTGCGGGAAGTACAAAAGCCTATTTCAGGGGAAACGTTCTCAAAGGGGACAAGGCAAGTTGTGACGGCAGTCATCCATGTGGAACAACCAGTTTATCCAGGTCTTTATATTATACATCTACAACGCCAGTTCGCAGTTTCGATCCAAATGAATGGGGATTGTACGACATGCATGGAAATGTTTGGGAGTGGTGCGAAGATAAATATGGAGATTATCCAGACGATGAAATAACAGATCCGACAGGTCCCGTAAGAGGTCCTAACCGAGTTATTCGCGGCGGCAGTTGGAGAAACGCAGCTGGACGATGCCGATCCGCTGAACGTGGCAGTTACGCTCCAGAATTTAGTAAAGCTAACATAGGCTTTCGTTGTGTTTGTTTAATAAATAATCTGGACGAAATGCAATTTGAGATTGACAAAAAGCAGGCTGAAGAGCCGTCAGAAGAAACGACGTCTCGTCAACCGAAATCGTCCTCAAAAAGCAGTAACCCTGGATGTAAAAGAGTAGCTAAAAAGGCTGCTCCGGTAGCGAAAAAGACGTGCGCTAAGGCCGCTCCAGCTAAAAAGATTGCAGCTAAAAAGACTGTTCCGGTAGCTAAAAAGTCTTGCGCTAAAAGGACTGTGTCAAATGGAACGCCTGCGCAGAAAGAAAAGTCTTGGGTGGATTGCATTAGGGACATTTTACCTAAATTTTCTTAACAAGAGAATAGCCGCCTTTCATTTCTTTGCGTTCTTTGCGGCTAAAAATTTAGCGGACTTCGTCCGCCAACCGTTTCAGTTCCTTTTCCTTTCGCCCTCGTGCAGAGGGCAAAAGGAAAAGGTTTTTTGACGATGATCTTTTTTGTTTGTTCGCCTTTCCGTGGGTTTCACCCACGGCTAGAAACATTGAACCGCT
>JAZRTH010000767.1:0-5763 GCA_045651945.1 Thermoguttaceae bacterium | reverse complement strand
CTGCGCCAGCCAGGACGAGTAGTTCCCCTCAAAGGGAATCCCGCGGGCGTTGTCAATTTCCAGAATCCATTTGGTAATATTGTCGAGGAAATAGCGGTCGTGAGTAACGATGATAACCGTGCCGGGATAGTCTCGCAGCGTACCTTCGAGCCACTGCACCGTTTCGGCGTCGAGATGGTTTGTCGGTTCGTCCAGAAGAAGCAGGTCGGGTTGTTCCAGCAACGCCTTGCACAGCGCGACGCGGCGCCGCTCTCCCCCGGACAGTTTCCGAACAATCGCGTCGTCCGGCGGCAGAACCAGAGCGTCGGCGGCGATGTCGATTCGTCTGTCCAGCTCCCAGCCGTTACAGGCGTCAATTTCCTCCTGAAGCTTGCCCATGCGTTCCATCAGAGCGTCGAAATTATCCGCCTGTTCCGGGTCGCCCATATCGATGGAAATCTGATTGAACTCGTCGATTTTCGCCTGAACGTCGGCGACCGATTTGAGCAGATTCTCCCGAACGGTGGAATCGAGGTCAAGCTCCGGCTCCTGCATGACGCAGCAAACCTTCATTCCCTTGGCGATTTCCGCCGTTCCTTCAAAGTCCTTGTCAATTCCCGCCATGATTTTCAGCAGGGTTGACTTGCCCGCGCCGTTTTCGCCAACGATGCCGATTTTCGCGCCGTAATAGAACAACAGACTGATGTTTTCCAGAACCGTCTTTTCGCCGTAACGTTTACAGACGCGGTTCATCTCAAAAATATAATGTGGAGGCATTTTGTTAGTTAGGAGTTAGGGGTGAGGAGTGAGGAGTTTGGTAAGGCGGTAATGGAGTGAGTGAAACGAACGAAGTTATACTTTTCGGGAAGCAGGAGCAAGCTCTCAAATTCGCCGAAGGCGACTCTATTGCCTACTGCCTATTGCCTACTGCCTTATTGATATACTCTTACATAGTCGATTTCAAACGTTTGCGGGAAAATGGAGTCGTCGATTGGTCCGCCCCAGGAGCCGCCTAACGCCAGATTGAGCTTTAAGTATTGCGGGTAGTCAAACGGACGTCCAACAGCGTCAAACTCGTTCAAATCGACGGTGAAGTACATCTGATCGTCCACGAAAAACCAGATTCTGTCGTGAGTCCATTCAATCGCATAGACCGCCCTTCTGTCTTCAATATTGGGAATGTGAACGGATCCGCTCTTGGAACAGTACGGACGCCCATTCTTTCCCTTGCCGTGAATGGTTCCGTGTACAACCGACGGCTGTTTGCCGACGTATTCCATGATGTCGATTTCGCCCGCCAAGGGATACGGCGCGCCCGACCCCACCGTCCAAATTGCCGGCCAGACGCCTTTTCCCCTCGGGAGCTTGGCGCGAACTTCAATCCGCCCGTACTGCCATTTGTGCAAGCCTCGAGTTTCAATGCTGCCGGCGGTGTACTCCGCTTTGACGCAGTTTTCTTCATACGCTTCTTTAATAGCCGTGATAATCAGCTTGCCGTCTTTCTGACAGACGTTTTCCGTTCGTTTATCGGTATAGAACTGTTTCTCGTGATTGCGAACAAAGCCATGCTCGTATTTCCAGTCAGCGGGATTGACAGCCCCGGCTCCGTTGAACTCGTCGTTCCAAACCAGCTTGAGCGTTTTGCCTTCGTACGATTTAAGCGTCTGAGGAACCGCGTCGTCAGCATACGCCGCGGTCAGCGCCATCGCAACAGCAGCCAACGTTCCAAGAACGCTTTGAAACAAATGATTATTCATAAATGCCCTTTCTATAGGTAAACTATATCATCCAGGAGCAAACACCCCCGGAAGATACTCATTTCAAACGATTGAACAACGTTGATTATACAAGAATCAAAAATCAATTGCAAGAGTTGTAGAAAATTTTTCGGAGTGCGGCGCCTTGGCGTCGCTTTCGTACTTGACAGCTTGCCGTCAAGAAGAAGTTTTGGTTTTCTGTAGCGAGCTGCGCTCGCCGGTTTGAGCAATTCTATTTATAAAAAAGCGAGAGTTCCACTTACGCTTCCCTCTCGCACTCTGAGATGTTACACAACATTAACTCCTAACTCCTCACTCCTAATTCCTAACTCGCTTACGTAAGAATAATAAAACAACGCCGAGAACCATCAGCGCCCACGTTGACGGTTCC
This sequence comes from Thermoguttaceae bacterium, assembly GCA_045651945.1. Lineage (GTDB taxonomy): Bacteria > Planctomycetota > Planctomycetia > Pirellulales > Thermoguttaceae > RUG11551. The sequence goes on along the minus strand of JAZRTH010000767.1, from coordinate 3,636 downwards.
GGGACGGCAGAGGATCGCATCGCGCCCATGTAGAACGTACTGTAAACGTCTGAGACGTTAAAGGTTTCATTCGTGCCGACGTTATAGACGTTTAGCGTCCAGACGCCGGTTGGGTCTTCGCCCCAAAAGGCGTTCGAGGAAAACGACCACATTAAATCATCGATGTTGTCTGGAATGCACATTTCATCGGAAAAAGCCAGACAACTCTGTAATCCGTTGTGTTCCAGAATAATTTCCAAATAGCGCGCGTCAAAACCGATATTCGGGTTGTCCGCTTTGACGGTCATTGTAACAACAACCTCTTCCAGGTCCTGTTTGACAATTCCGGAATTGAGAAACGTCTCGTTGGTAATCGTTTTTGTTTCTGAATAAACCAGCTGTTCGTCAGCCGCCATGCGCTGGAAATCGTTTGAGGTAACATAGCCTGCCGTTGAGCCGGACTGGAATTCTTCCGCGACAGCCAGAATATCGTTTTCGGAAACGTTGGACGCTGGCGTATAGATGGATCCACCGGTATGACTTGCGGAAAGAACGACAGAGCTGTACTTCAACACTTCGTCTGTGGTAATTTCCATGGTAGACCAGTCGATTGTAGCAACGGACTGCGGCGTAACCGTATCAAACTTTCCGCCTAAAACCGACTCAGGATCGAGAATGGCGTCAATTAATCCCTGGGCGTTAATCTGTCCGAATCCGTACGTGGGGGAGAACGACAATCCCGCTGCATTGGTTTGCCATGCGACCGTTCGCTTTGTCGCCTCAAGGTCAAGTTTTGTAGACGTTCTGGCGAGAAGATGTTTGATAAACCGGACATCGCAAACCTGATCCGGATACGTTGTTTTATAGGCGTCTAAAGCTAAAGCCAAAACGCCGGATGCGATCGGGCAGGCGGCGGACGTGCCGTCAAAGGCTTCGTTCATATTGCCGGGAACGGAACCCTGATAGTCGTAAAAGGAGACGAATTCGGATTCGTATGTGAACGCGTTGCCGGCTATAACGTCTTCCCGGTCAGAGGTTTGAATTCCAATGCCGGGCGCGCAGACGAAAACGCAGGAGCCGCAGTCGCTAAACGGCGCGAAACCGGTGTAGTCTGCCGTTTTATCCTTTCCAGTCGCGGCAACGGTGATTGTGTACGGGTGAGCGGTAAACATTTTCTTGGTGCAATCTTTCCCGTTGGTAAAAAGGATTTTACTGCGCTCGTTGCCGGAAGCAAAAAGTAAAATCGTATTGTTTGCCCTGGCGTCGGCAATGGCGGCTAATTTCAAGTCCGCCTCTTTTATGACATATCCGGTAGACATGCCGTAGCTGTTGTTTTTGATGTCAATAACGTTGTTATTATACGCGATAGCTTGAGCGAAGGTCTGATCTCCCACAGCGCTTTCGTCATGAACGCTAAACACCTGACAGGGAAAGTCCACTCGAATGGGAGCGATGGTTGCATCGTAGGCGGAACCGTAAGTGTTAGTTGCGGAATCGTAAGCGGCGATGCAGCCTGTAACGCTGGTTCCATGAGCGTCGAATGGGCTGGGAGCCGGTTCAGGCATATCGGGATCTTTCACCAAAGCTCTGTCCCAAACGGAAGACGAGTCTGTTGGCGACTGCACAGGCAGCGTCGGCAGAAATTGTTTATAGTATTCATCGTTATAAACCACGCCGGTGTTATACGCCAGCGATGCGTCTATATTTGAACGATAGAACGGGTGCGACATGTCAATGCTGTCGTCGATAACGCCCACAACAACGTTTTTCCCTGTAAACCCGAGGTTCCAGGCGTACGGCGCGTTGACAGCGTCCAGAAAAGAACCGTACTCCGTTGGAACCGGGCGTTCGTCGGCGTATAAGCTGACGCTTGACAAAGCGACAAACAAAACGAGTATATAAAATCGGTATAAAGTATTGTGTGTTGACATGATAATATAACGCCTCTTGGGGTTATAATAATACTCCTTTTTAGAACGCATAGTTTTTAAAACTTCGCGAACTAGAGCGTGAGTTTTATGTTGCGGACTTCGTCCGCGACCCGGAAAGGTTAATGACTTCGTAAAACTTTTTCAGCGGGGCTTTGTTCCATTGGCAGGCGGGAACGCCTCCGGTCGACGAGGACGTCGACCCACCGTATAATCAATCCGCGCGAATCCGTTTAATCCGTCAAATCCGTGTACGGACTGACCTGCGTATAACCATTGAAGAGCGCTTTGCGCCAACTCCTCACTCCTCACTCCTCACTCCTAATTCCTAACTCTTTTACGCCAGTACATCAACCCAACAACCCCCAGCGCCAACAGCGCCCACGTTGACGGTTCCGGGACGGCGGAGTTTTGCAGCGTTCCCATATAGAACGTGCTGTAAACGTCTGAGACGTGAAAATCCCCATTCGTGCCAGCGTTATAAACGCTTAACGTCCAGTCGCCGGTCGGGTCTTCTCCCCAAAAGGCGTTGGAGGAAAACGACCAGGTTAAATCGTCGATGTTGTCTGGAATGCTCATTTCATCGGAGAACGCCAGACAAAACGGCAAATATAGCGATTACGCAAAATCGGCAGGATGTATGGATTGAAGACATGATATATCCGGGGCAGGATATTAAATATTTCTTCTAATCGGTTATTATACAATATATTATACACGATTTTTAGAAAAACGTCCCCCAAAAATGAAGATTAAAGAGTAAAAAGATTATATGGAGTGCGACGGCTTGCCGTCCCTTTCATTACAAGTACCGCCGCGAACGATGATAAATATCATTCGTGCCAACAACGCTGGAAAAACAATCCATTCAAAAAATCAGACAGAAAAAAGCTCTTGCGTTATTGGCACGAAAGACATTTTTGGAAATTCTTAACTGTTTTCATGGAAAAGCGACGGCAAGCCGTCGCACTCCATAATTTTCTGCTTACGCAATACGATATTTCACCCTTCGAACGTCCATTAACCAATCGGCGAAAATCCGTCTAATCCGTAGAATCCGTGTCCGGACTGACCCGCCAAAACGCAACGCTCGTTTATAAGTTAATCGATTCAAACGACTTGAGCATCGTCAAGACTTCGTCCTGGACGTCGCGGGAAAACGGGCGGTTGAACATCTGGATTACAACCGTCGCGAAAAAGTCTTCCCCGGAAACAGTCATGCCGATGGTTTCGTAAATCTCGTTGTGAAGCTCGGCAGCGTCGTTTCCGTCTTTGTCTTTAATGGGTTTTTCGTAACGAATTCTCAGCTGAGTCCGAACGCCAATTACAGATGCGTTTTCCAGTTTCGGCGCGAAGTTGATAGTAATCAGTTCCGGCTTTTCGAGCTTGCCTGCCAGTTGCTGTTTGATGGACTCCGTTAAAATTCCCAACGCCTTTTTGGCGCTTTCCGGGCTGTCGATCGGTCCGCCGAAATCCGTAACGGTAATCGCGTAGCCCTTTTCTGTATAAACCCTCACGACGCGGGTTGACCCGGTGTTGTCGTCAAACGCCCGGGAAGGGTACGGATAGAGAAACTGAAACGTGTACATTTTCGCCCGCTGAAGCGGAGAGTGACGCAGCACAAACAACGACTTCCCGTCTGCCGGCGTTTTAGCCGGGTCGACGCGAGTGGGACGGTTCATTTCCAAATACAGATTCTTGCCGTTATAGTACAGCTCGAACGTATCAG
>JAZRTH010000766.1:0-1153 GCA_045651945.1 Thermoguttaceae bacterium | reverse complement strand
GCCGGGCTGATGGACGCGTTTAACGCGCTGGGATTCCAGACTGTCGGGTACGGTTGTCTGACCTGTATCGGCAACTCCGGTCCGCTTCCTGAACCGGTTGCAAAACAAGTGACAGACAATAACCTCGTTGCCGCCGCCGTTGTCTCCGCCAACCGCAACTTTGAAGGACGCGTCAATCCGCTGGTCAAGGCGAACTTCCTCGCCTCGCCGGCGCTGGTGGTCGCCTACGCGATTGCGGGAACGGTCAATATCAATCTTGTAACAGACCCGCTTGGAACCGACAAAGACGGGAACCCGGTTTATCTCAAAGACCTCTGGCCGACCCGAGAAGAAATTGACGCTCTGACGGCTCAAACCGTTCAACCGGACATGTTCCTCAAAGCGTACGCCAACGTCTTTGAAGGCTCGGACGAATGGAAAGCCGTTGAGTCGCCCTCCGGTAGCTTGTTCCCGTGGAATCCGGAAAGCGTCTACATTCAGGAACCGCCGTTCCTGGCGGAAATGACCGCTCAGCCGGAACCGATCAAGCCGATTAATGGCGCTCGAGTTTTGCTCGCTCTGGGCGATTCGATTACGACCGACCACATCTCCCCCGCGGGAAACATCAAGGCGGATTCACCTGCAGGCAAATATCTGCAAGAACATGGCGTCGAGCCGAAAGAGTTCAACTCCTACGGCAGCCGCCGCGGCGCTGACAAGGTCATGACGCGCGGGACGTTTGCCAACATTCGCATTCGCAACTTTATCGCGCCGGGGACTGAGGGCGGCTGGAGCCGTTATCTGCCGGACGGCAAAGACGCTCCTGCGATTTCCGTTTACGACGCCGCGGTCAAGTACAAACAGGCGGGAATACCTCTGATTGTTTTGGCTGGCGCTGAATACGGAACCGGGTCAAGCCGGGACTGGGCGGCAAAGGGAACGTCTCTGCTGGGCGTTCGCGCTGTTATCGCCGCCAGCTTTGAACGAATTCACCGCTCGAACCTCGTCGGAATGGGAATTCTGCCGTTACAGTTCAAACCAGGGCAGACGTGGCAGTCGCTCGGCTTGACGGGCGAAGAAACCTTCGACCTGGGCGACGTCTCCAACCTGACGCCGCAATGCGATTTGACTGTAACAGCCACTGCGGCAGACGGCAAGCAAACGACGTTCGATG
>JAZRTH010000765.1:0-6638 GCA_045651945.1 Thermoguttaceae bacterium | reverse complement strand
GAAATAGCGGGAACAAATCTCGCGTTCAATATAGAGTGCCTGGTCTTTATGCCGGTTTTGGGGCTGGGATTGGCGCTGACAGCGATGGTTGGTCAATGTCAGGGCAAACAGCGGCCGGACTTGTCCGTTAAGGCGACGCATACCGCGCTGTGGTTTGGACTGTCGTATACGGCGATTTTCGTCGCGTTGTATATTTTCTGTCCGCGGTTCTTCTTTATCGCTCACGAATGGGGAGCTGGGGAAGATTTCGCTCAGACGGAAGCGATGGCGGTCTATCTGCTCCAGTTTATTGCGGTGTTTATGGTCTTTGACAGCTTGAACGTGCTGTTTTCCAGCGTCCTGCGCGGGGCGGGCGACACCGCGTTCGTCCTGTGGATTTCCATTTGCGTCTGTCCTCTGCCCGCCATTTTGAGCTACGTGGGCGTCTATCTTTTGGGACAGGGAATTACGTACGCCTGGATTGTGATGAGCGCAGGAATCTTTACGCTGTGTACGTGCTTTTACATTCGATACCGGCTCGGATACTGGAAGTCCATGCAGGTTATCGAACCGGAAGCGATTACTCTTAACGACGATTCCGCGATACTGTGACAGAACATCGGCTGAAGCAAATTAGCAATTAGCAATGAGCAATTAGCAATTACGCTTTGCTGCGAATATCCTCCGCGTCTCCGCGCCTCCGCGTGAGTTTTTTTCCGGGGGCTTACGCACCCCGGCTCGCCTAACGCTTTGCGTCAATTGCTAATCTCTCACAAAGTACGTCTTAATCGGCGGGAAGCCGTTAAAGCAGACGGAGGCGTAGCTGGCGGTGTACGCGCCGGCGGTCATCCAGTACATTCTGTCGCCTGCAGCGAGGTCTGCCGGGAGCGGAACCTTGTACCATTCGTACATGATGTCCATGCTGTCACAGGTTGGGCCGGCGACGGTGAACTTCGTTTCGTCTTCCCCCGCGCCTTCGCAGTAAATCGGGTACTTGATGCTCTCGTTAACCGTTTCAATCAGCCCGTTGAAAATGCCGGCGTCTATATAAACCCATCTGTCCAGCTCCGTGTCAGACTTCCAGGAAACCAACGCGACTTCGGTCGTTAAAACGCCGGCGTCGCCGACCATGGAGCGCCCGGGTTCAAAGATGATGTCCGGGTGCGAATCCCCAAAACTCTCTTTCAAGTATTTGGTGATTTCTTCCGCGTAGACGTCAATCGGGTTCGTCTTGGAGATGTACTTGGCAGGCAGACCGCCGCCCATGTTGATAAGATCGAATTTGATGCCGTGTTCCAGAAGGGAATCGAAGATGTAACTCACCTTGACCAGCGACGCGCTCCAGGTTCCGATGTCGTGCTGCTGCGAGCCGACGTGGAACGAAATGCCGCGGGGGTTAAGTCCCTTGTCGCGAGCGGTAATCGCCTCTTTTACGACCATGTCTGGATGACAGCCGAACTTTCGCGACAACGGCCAGTCGGCGGTGTCGGAACCTTCTGCCAGCAGGCGGATGAAAATGTCGCTGCCCGGCGCGAACTTTGCCAGGTTGTCGACGTCCGGCAGACTGTCCGTTGCGAACAGACGAACGCCTTTCTCGTAGGCGTACTGAATGTCGCGGGCTTTTTTAATCGTGTTGCCGAAACTGATTCTGGACGGGTCAACGCCGAGAGAGAGAAGCAGGTCGAGTTCGTAAACGGACGCGACGTCGAAGTTGCTGCCCAGGTCGCGAAGCAGACTCACGACTTCGGGGGCGGGGTTCGCCTTAACGGCGTAGTGACATTTGGAATACGGGAACAGCTTGCAGAATTCCCGGTACTTCCGTTCGATAATGCCTAAATGAACGACCAGCGAGGGCGTTTCGTGCCGTTTGGTCTCTTCATAAATTTTCGCCCAATCTGCCGGGGCGTAAAAGTCGTGCGGATTTGCGCTCATTAAAGTACGTCAAACAAAATCGTAAAAAAGGGTTTTGAAAAACTGAACAATGGACGCTGACATTTTATTCTGAAATATTTCATCTCAGAAAAAATGATTAGTATTTATATAGATTTTTTCCGGTTTGTCAATCTGGATAAGGCGCCAACGGGGCTGATTTTTGGAAAAAAGAGGAAAATATTTAATTAGCAATTAGCAATTGACGCAAGCGGAAAGCCAGATTAGCGCTTTGCGAAATTGATAATTGCTCATTGCTAATTGCTAATTCCCCACGCCCCCCCTTTGACTATATATCAAAGTATGTTAGAATTTAATTAATTAAATGGAATATAAGAGCGGGGCGCGTTGTTTTGCTCCCTGCTTTACGAATCTTAACCTCTGTTTAAAGGAGACCGCGCTATGGCAATTAGCGAAACAATGGAAAAGAAGATTAACGAACAGATCAACGCGGAACTGTATTCCGCCTATTTGTATCTGTCGATGTCCTGTCAGGCGCAAGACATGAACCTGAAAGGGTTTGCCAACTGGTTCAACATTCAGTATCAGGAAGAAGTCGCGCACGCGATGGGGTTCCTTAACTACGTTCAGGAACGCGGCGGCAAGGTAACGCTGACGGCTATCGAAGGCCCGAAGACGCAGTGGGATTCCGCCTTGGCGATGTTCGAGGAAACCTGCAAGCACGAAGCCTACGTTACCAGCCTGATCAACGGACTGGCTGCTCTGGCGGTTCAGGAAAACGATTTCGCCGCCGGACATTTCTTCAGCTGGTACGTCAAAGAACAGGTTGAAGAAGAAGCGACCGCCGGCGAGATCTGCTCGGAAGTCAAGATGGCTCAAGGCAACCCTGGCGCTATGCTGATGCTTGACCGGGAACTCGGAACCAGAACTTTCGTCGCCCCGATTATCAAATAGCGCTGAGAAAGAACGAGATAAAAAAAGAGCCGAGAACGTAATGTTCCCGGCTCGATTTTTTTGTAACGAAAAGTGGGAGTTCCGCTTTGCGAACTCCTCACTCCTCACTCCTAATTCCTAACTCTCTTACGCAGGAATAACACGACAACCCCAAGAACTAACGGCGCCCACGTCGACGGTTCCGGAACGGCGTTGGCGTCTACAGACGCCATAACCGTGTTGCCATTGACAACTTTCAGATTCCAATAATAGGCGTCTTCTGACGTCAGAAGTCCATTCCAGAAGGTGTCATTTGCCATGTCGCCCCCAAAAGCGTTTGTCGATAGGATAATTGGAGTCGACATGCCCGGCTGAAGCGAATCTATTGGCATATCCAGAATCGAATCGGATTCAACAACGACCGTCGTGGCAGAAAGCGTGTCAATGCCGGTCGCGTCCTGTTCAATCAAAAGCGTTGACCCGCTATGGAGTGTAAATGTCCCGTCAATAGTCAAATCTCCCACCGAGTTGCCCGGCGAGAACGTCGCTTCAGTGTAACTGCCGTCGAGGAGTTCGCCAATTTCCAACGTCCCAGAGAAATATTCTTTCATATCCAGACGACCGGAAGAGACGACAAAACTGTAAGCGTTTATCAATCCGGTTGCAGCTGTATAAATCTGAAGCGTCCCGTCGCCGGTCTTTTTAACTTCTCCCTTGTTAGTACCGACGATACTGACAGCGTCCAGTAAAACGGGTTCTGTTCCGCTGACGTTCAATTCCAGCGTTCCGGCTGTATCGGCTGTTCCTACGTTAAACGTTCCGGTAAGAGAATTGATATAGTCTAAATTCGCCGTCAGCGAGCCGCCGTTGGAAATAGTAACGGTTTGAAGCTGATAAGTATTGGTTGTATCGTTTGTGCGCCCAGCTATCGTAACCTGCGCCTGGTCGATGACCGTGTTAGCGCCTTCGTTTGCCAAACAGATGCCGCCGTCAAAGGAGTAGGTTCCGCTATTTGTGAAACTCAACACGGTTCCAGAGGTCCCAATTAAATAGATGTCGTTGCCGCTCGTTCCAGCGGTATTTCCAGTAAAGGTTGCCGTCGTTCCAGAGCCAGAAAAGGCAAATGTTCCTCCGTTAATCGCTCCGCCGTAACTGCTGGCGGAATTGTTTTGAAACAGAATCGTTTTCGCTTCAATCGTTCCGCTGCCAGTGTAAGCTAAATTGATGGCGCCGCCTGTATATAAGCTTTCGTTGTTGGTAAAACTGACCTCGTTTGCATCGGTAATTGAGAGCAAACTCGATTCAATTGCTCCGCCGCTGCGTCCGTCTGTCCAAGCATTTGTCAGTTTGTTCTTATCGAAATAGAATGAGCCTGTTTTCAAAGTTAATTTTGTATAACCGACAATTGCGCCAGCAACGTTTTTTGATTCATTTTTCTCGAACTTTATAACAGGGTTTGTACCCGTTCCCGTAATCTCAATGTTATAGGCGCAAAGAGCGCCGCCGTCGTTGCCTGTACCTTTATTGCTGTCAAAAGTTATGTCGTTTCCGGAAATCTTCAAAAGATCGGAACTGTCAACTCTAATTCCGCCTGCGTGTTTCGTTGAAGTATTGTTTTTAAACGAAATTGTCTTGGCGGAAATGGTTACCGCTTTTGATGAATAGATTGCCCCGCCTTGCCCGTTATTGGCAGAGTTCTTTTCAAACGTTATACTGTCAGAAGCTTCAATGGTCAGGGGACTTAAAGAATAAATCGCGCCGCCGAAATCACCAGCGGTATTTTCCGTAAATGTAATCGTTTTCGCATCAAAAGAGCCGGCGCCGCTGCCTAACAGGTTGATAGCTCCTCCATTATACTTGCTGGTATTCTTTGTAAAACTAACAATATTAGCTTCAGTAAACGACAGCGATGTTGCATCGATAGCTCCGCCGCCATGATTGCCTGAAGTATATCTATTCGTAAGCGAATTACTATTAAAATAGAACGAACCGGTTTTGAACGTAGCACTAGTACTACGAATTGCGCCGCCCAAATTTTTTGCAACGTTGTTCTTAAAAGTCGTTATTGAACTCTCGGCTTTGCCAGATATTGTAAGCTTATTAGAAAGAATTGCGCCGCCGTCGTTGCCATTGCCTTTATTGCCGTCAAAGGTTATATTTTTGCCCGTTATTGACAATTCAGCGCCGCCCGAATAGATTCCTCCGGAGTGTTTTGTTGCAATATTGTCTTTGAAGGAAATGGTGTCAGCGTCAATGGTGATATTATTTGATGTATAGATAGCCCCACCGAGGCCGTTACTGGTTGAGTTGTTTTCAAAAGTGAGGCTATTCGCAGTAATCGAAATCTCTGCAGTTGTGTAAATCGCCCCGCCATTATATTCAGTGGAAGTGTTTTTAGAAGAGTTGTTTTTAAAAGTGAGATTACCGCCATTAAATGTCAGCTTTCCAGATGTGTTAATTGCCCCGCCGACCCCGTTATTGGTATAATTGCCTTCAAAAGTGAGATTATCAGCTGTAAATGACAGCGGTCCATTTGAGTAAATCGCCCCGCCGGCATCATCCGTAGCATAGTTATTTTTAAACGTCAAATTATTAACTGTCGATGTTAATCCCGTAGCTGAAATACTTAAAGCGCCGCCCCTTGAAGAGCTGTTGTCGATCATATCGGCGCTGGAGCCTTGCAGACTCAAAATGTTAGTATTACCAGCAATATGAATTACTCCGCCTAACCCCAATGCGGTGACGCTGTTCTTTTTCGATTTGAATTGCTTAAAAGTAACATTGTTCAGGGTAAGATTCAAAGTGCAGTCGGAGCTGCTTAGAATAGCGAATCTTCCGTGAGAATAGATTTCCGTGTTGTTGCCTTGAAAAAACAGGTTTTCAAATGTAAAATTATACGTCTGGGAAGCCGTGTTGAGGTCGTAGCAACGACCTGTGCTGACATTAATCGTTTGCTGGTTCTCATTAGCCGATTGAATTGTAAATGTTCTTACTGTATAGGTATTTTTGACTGTCTGCGAAAAAGTCGCCGTAGATTCTGTGTTTAATACTTTTATAACGTCGCCGTTTGCTGCGTTGGCTGCTAATTGAACAGTAGAGACGTCTGTACCGGAAGCGGTGTATTCATTATTAGGATTAGAACGTTCGACAATATCCGCCAGCGCGTTGGCAGACAAAAGAAACAGCCCCAAAACAAGAATCGCCAGGGTGGATGTGATATGCAGTTTTGAAAATTTCGCCATTATTTTACTACTTCGAGGGTAAAACTGGATAACGGTTATGCAAACGACTTTTGCGCGTGGAACGACCGGGCACAAAATGAAATTTCGCTATTATATATTAAGAATATTATACACTAAATTTTGAGATTTTAAAGCATTAAGCAAGAAAAATTATTGGAAAAAGATGAAATGGTAAGATGGGTAAAATGGGTTAACGTCAGTAGGCGAATGAGTTGGGTTGAGCAAGAGTCTGGAAAAGAATGCATTGTCGCCGATTGTTTCTTTGTGTTCTATGTGTTCTTTGTGTTCTTTGTGGTAAAATTCTTTTGCGGACACTCCCAATCGTTTCAGTATCTTTTTCTCTCCCCCTCTGTTAGAGGGCAAGAGAAAAAGAGTGTTTGACGATGTTAGTATTATTGATTCTCTTGTTCCGTGGGTTAAAACCCACGGCTATTAATATTGAACCGCTAAGCGGTTCTAGTTGAACGCTTCGCGTCCGTTTTTTATTACTTTGCGGACTTCGTCCGCCTTGAAAAAACTTTCGGTCGCCAGCAAGCTGTCGACCTTTTTAGGGAAGTTTTTTCAAGTTAAATAACATGAGGGGAAAACCTTTTT
>JAZRTH010000764.1:0-1250 GCA_045651945.1 Thermoguttaceae bacterium | reverse complement strand
TTTTTAGCTCCCGTTTTTTTGGCGGTGGTTGACCGAGATGTCGTCGTCTTTTTTGCCGCCGTTGTTCTGGATCGCGACGTTGTCGTTCGTCTGGCGGTTGTTGTACGTCTTGTCGTTCTTCTTCGCTTTGACGGCCAGAGTTTGGCGATCTCTCTGTAAACTCTCTTGAGAACCCAATAGACCTTTCTCAGTTTGGAGTTGCCAGCGTACTTCAGGAGCGTACCGAGGTCGATCTTGCCTAAGCCAAATCCGCCGCCGGAGCTTTTCCGAACCGGCTTCTTTGCGGGAGCAGAACCGGGCATGCCGAGAATCTTTTTCCCCATCGTCAAAACAGTTCCGGCAATATCCCATCCCTGCTGCGGCTCTTCCTCTTCTTCCTCATCCTGAGAGCCGAAGACGTTAAACCAGTCAACAACGGAAGAGTAGTCAATGCCAAGATTGCCCAACCCTCCGGCGGCGTTGTTGTTCATCAGGTCGGTAAAGAGCTTGTTGGCTTTGTCCAGAGAGAATTCGCCTGGATGGGAATCGTCTTCGAATTTGTCGCTGTTGTCCCGAACCCACTGCGCGACGTCGTCTTCTGAACAGTCGGGATTGTCCACAAGGTTCTGTAACGAAACGTTTTTAAAATCGTTTTTGGAAGCTGCCATTTATCGTATTCCCGTTAAAGATTGAATGAAAATGTTACACGTATTATTTTTCTTTGAGTTTCTTCGCGACCTTTTCGGCGATGATATCGGTCAGCGCATCGAGATTCAAGGCGTTGCCCAATCCGTTGGACTTAGTCCCAGGCGGGACGAAGGCGCGATGTCCGAACCCGGCTTTTTCCCACAAGTCACGGAAGACGTCGTTGTCTCCGATGTCGATTCCCTCCATGGACGTGCGCGGGTCTGTTACATTCCAGCGCTTTTTGAGTTCCAAAAGGTCTTGAATGTCCTGACGTGAAAAATACCCGACGTTGCCGAGGTTGTGCGCCAGCATGAGCAGCCGGCAGTACCCGTCGAGCATTTCCGTCCACCAGTAGGCGTGTTCGACCGTATCGCCCCACGACAGCGTTCCGTGGTTGGCAAGGACGCAAACGCGGGACTTGTGCGCTATGGGCAGAATCGTATCCGCCAGCTCCTGACTGCCGGGAATGGCGTAATGAACTATCGGTACTTCGCCCAGCTGAACTTCAATTTCCGGCATGACGCCCAGCGGAATCAGTTCGCGCGCAATTCCAAACGCGGTCGCATACGGCGGATGACAATGCA
>JAZRTH010000763.1:0-2140 GCA_045651945.1 Thermoguttaceae bacterium | reverse complement strand
CGAAATCGTTGAAGGCATGCAGTTCGACAAGGGATTCCTTTCTCCGTACTTCATCACCAATCCGGATACGATGGCGTGTGAGATGGAAAACGCGATGGTTCTGCTTCACGAAAAGAAGATCAGCAACCTGCGCGACATGCTCCCGCTGCTGGAAAAGGTCGTCTCGTCCGGCAAACCGCTGTTGATTATCGCAGAAGACATCGACGGCGAAGCGCTCACCGCGCTTGTTGTCAACCGCCTCAAGGGCATTCTCAACGTCTGCGCCGTTAAGGCTCCGGGATTCGGCGATCGCCGCAAGGCGATGCTGCAGGACATCGGCATCATGACCGGCGGAACCGTCATTTCCGAAGACTTGGGCGTCAAGCTCAAAAACGTTACATTGGAAATGCTCGGAAGCGTCAAACAGGCGACGATTACCAAAGATTCGATTACCATGATTGGCGGCGCCGGAAAGAAAGCCGACGTTAAGAAACGAATCGACCAGCTCCGCGAAATGATCGAACACACCGACAGCAACTACGACCGCGAAAAGTACCAGGAACGCTTGGCGAAGCTGTCCGGCGGCGTTGCCGTGATTAAAGTCGGCGCCAATACCGAAGCGGAAATGAAGCAGAAGAAAGACCGCGTTGACGACGCTCTGCACGCCACTCGCGCTGCGGCGGAAGAAGGCATCCTGCCCGGCGGCGGAACCGCGCTGATTCGCTGCAAAGACGCTGTCCTCAAGGCTCGCTCTGCCGCTCGCGGAGACGAAAAGATCGGCGTTGACATCATCGCCAACATCCTTTCCAAACCGCTGGAACAGATTGCCGCCAACTGCGGAAAAGACGGCGCCGTTATTGCAGACATGGTTGCTGAACAGGAAGGCTCCATGGGTTACAACGCCGCGACTGACGAGTTTGTCGACATGTACAAAGCCGGCATTATCGACCCGCTGAAAGTCGTCCGCTGCTCGCTGGAAAACGCCGCGTCCATCGCCGGTTTGATGCTCACAACGGAAACGATGGTTACGGATCTGCCCAAAAAGAAGGAAGATCAGATTTCCGACAGCGTCCGATAAGAAGCCTCTAGCTGTTAGCTGCTAGCTATTAGCTTGATTATTCGTTGTTCAAAACGGATAGTTTTAAAGCCTGAAACTCACAGGAAAAGCTAGAAGCTAGGGGCTAGGAGCTAGAAGCTTAAAAGTAAGCAGTTACCGAATAAGTCATATTCTATCCATTCAGCCCGTTATATTCCAGCCGCTATCTTTCGGTTAGATTGTAACGGGTTGAATTTATGATAACAAACCATTCAACGCAATTACAGGTATGGCGACCAAACGCGATTATTACGAAGTTCTGGGCGTAGACAAAAACGCTGATCAGGCTGCGATTTCAGCCGCGTATCGTAAACTGGCGATGCAGTATCACCCGGACCGAAACCCGGGCCACAAAGAAGCGGAAGCCAAGTTCAAAGAGGCGGCGGAAGCGTACGATGTGTTACACGATGCGGAAAAGCGCGCTCGATACGACCAGTACGGTCACGCCGGCATGGATGCCGGCATGGGCGGCGGAGCGCAGTTCCACGACGTCAACGATATTTTTGAGGCGTTTGGAGACATGTTCGGGTTCGGCGACCTGTTCGGCGGCGGTCGACGAAGCGGAGGCCGTCAGCGTCCGCGACGAGGCGGCGACGTTCGCTGTTTTGTCAAGCTGACGCTAAAAGAAGCGGCAACTGGCGCCAAAAAGACTGTTACATTCAAACGGCACGAGCATTGTAAAACCTGCTCCGGAACTGGCGCCAAAGTCGGATCTGAACCGGAAACGTGCTCGTACTGCAACGGCCGCGGACAGATCGTCCAGTCGCAGGGATTTTTCTCGGTGCAAAGCGTCTGTCCAAAATGTCATGGAACGGGCAAGATTATCAAAGACCCTTGTCCTGACTGCCGCGGCAGCGGACTGACGGAAACGTCTGTCGAACGCGATATTGAAATCCCGGCTGGCGTTGACAATTCAACCCAGATGAGAATTCAGGGCGAAGGGGAACCCAGCCCCAACGGCGGACCTAGCGGCGATTGCTACGTTATCGTCCAGATTATGGAACATCCGATTTTCACGCGCGATGGAAACAACCTGGTTTGCCGCGTACCTATCAGCTACGCTCA
>JAZRTH010000762.1:0-6604 GCA_045651945.1 Thermoguttaceae bacterium | reverse complement strand
CAGTAGGCAGTAGGCAATAGTTTTTAAAAAGATGCGATAGCGTTCCTATAGAACTGAGTAGCAGTTCAACATTAATAGCCGTTGGTGAACCCCACGAAGGCAATAGTTTTTGAAGCGCTTGCGTTCCTACTGCCTACTGCCTCTTGCCTATTGCCTCAATTTCCCAAAATCATTTGAATGAAATTGACAAATTCTTGCCCAGCCCCTGCGCTACTCTTTTGAGAAATTGCAGCGAGGGATTGCTTGTTCCGCTTTCCAGCCGGGCAATATTGCTTTGCTTTGTTCCGATTCGTTGAGCTAACTCTTTTTGAGTCAGCTTTTGTTCAATGCGAGCTTCAATGATCTGACGAACCAGCTGGTATTCTGGTTCAAACTGATCGTACTGTTCAACAAATTCCGGATCGTTCAAAAGTTTTTCTCGATATTGTTCAAATGTTTTGGTCATGATTATCTTGATTCGTATTCTGATTTATACTGTTTAGCTTTTTCTAATTCGTAGATAGGGGTTTTTTGTGTTTTTTTCAAAAAACCGTTTGTTAATACAATAACATTTTCTTCTTTGGAAAAGAAGAAATAAAAAATACGAGTAGCATTTGATCCAAATACGCTCCGTAATTCGTAAATGCCATCCTCAAGGTATTTAATAAATGGAGCGCCTAAATCCGAACCGTAATCGGACAGCAATTCCAAGTTACGAACTGTTTTGATGTGTAACTTAGGATTGTCGCGCCTCAATTCTTCCAAAAAATCCTCAATAGGAACTTTTTGACTTTTAGGCAAATCGTAAAAACGTATTTGATATTTCATGTCTCTATTATATCATATACGATATATTTGTCAAGATTGTTCAAAAAATTTTTTGAGCTGGTAATCACCGTTCTTGCCCTTGTTTTCCTCTTGCCCTATTGCAAATAATCTAATTCTAATTATAATTATTGTTAAATTGACGTTGGAGTCAATTCTTTGTGCATTATTCCTCTCTATATAAAATAGTAAGTCCAATGACGCTCCGAAAAGCCGTTCTCTCCTTTTTCGTTCTACTTATGATAAGCGCCGCGGGCGTGTGTTTTGCGGACGGTTCTTCTTTAGATAAACGCGTTCGGGAAGCGGAGCAATGTTTTGGAAAAGTCTGTGTCGAACGGTTTGAAGAGATGTTTCAAACCGGGAATTTTGACTTTGAATTCCAAGCCAAAGGACAGAACATTCTGCATTACGCGGCGTTTATGGGCGACATAGAGCGCGTTAAGATACTAGTCGAAAAGGGCGCGAACGTCAACCTCATCACCGAAGAAGGGTATACCGTCGCGCATTACGCCGCTCAGAGTGGGAATCTGGAATTGGTGCAGTGGCTGACGATGCATGGCGTCAATATTTGGCAAGGTCATAACGTTCGCACGATAATCCATTACGCCGCCCGAAGCGGGAATCTGGAACTGGTTCAATGGCTGGTCAATCAGGGCGCAAACGTCAATAGAAAATCCCGGCGAGAATTAAGCGTCATGCACTACGCCGCCCGAAGCGGGAATTTGGAACTCGTTCAATGGCTGGCAGAACAGGGAGCCAGCATTAACGTTCAAAACTGGTCTAGCGTTTCCGTGCTGCATTACGCCGCTCAAAGCGGGAATCAGGAACTGGTCGAATGGCTGGTCGAGCAAGGCGCTGACGTCGGCGTTTTGACTGCAAATGACAGGTCTTTATTGCATTCTGCGGCAAAGAGCGGGAATTTGTCTTTGGTCAAGTGGCTTGTCGAACAGGGATTGGATCTCGAGAAACGTATGGATGAGCAGTATTCAGTATTACACTACGCAGCTCAAAGCGGAAATCTGGAGATGGTCAAATGGCTTGTTGAACAGGGCGCTGATATTCATGAAAAAGACGTCAATAATTATAGCCTTTTATATTACGCCATTGACGGCGGCTCCTGCGAGATGATTCAATGGCTGGTGAAAAACGGCTTGGATCCCAATCTGTCTGAGGACGTTAAGGAAACCCCAATATGCTATGCAGCACAATTGGGGAAGTTGTCTGTGGTTCAATGTCTGATTGAAGCTGGGGCTGAGATTAACGACATCGCATTAGAAGACAAAGACGTTTTGTGCGCCGCTGTTCTGAGCGGGAATTTGGAACTGGTTCAATGGCTTGCCGCACATGGGTGTGACGTTAAAGAGTTTTGTCAGGAACTGTTGCCGATAGCTGTTCAAAGTCGAAGTCTGAAACAGGTTAAATGGCTTGTTTCTGTCGGCGCAGACGTCAATAAACCGGATGAATACGGGAGGGAGCCATTGTATATCGCGGTAAAAGTTGGCGATTATGAAATGGTTCGTTATCTTGTAGAAAATGGCGCGGTTATAGACAGTCCCGATGAGGAAAATGACGAAAGCTTTTCCAAACCCTCTTTATTGCGGCTGGCTCTTCGCAATAACAAAACCGTTATAGCGCGTTATTTGATTGATCATGGCGCTCAGCTTAAAGAAATCAGAGCGCAACATTTTTCAATTTTATCTATGGCAGCCCAACAAGGCGATTTGAAACTGGTGCAGAGTTTGTTTAAACGCAACTTGAATTTAGATGAAAATGAACGTTTCGTATTTTTGTCTTCAGCTGCCGAAAGCGGGAATTTGGAATTGGTTCAATGGCTGGTAAAACAGGGAGTAACGTTTAACGTTAATGACGAGGAGGAGTGTACGCTTCTCTTGTTTTCCGCAGCCAGAAACGGAAATCTGGAACTGGTTCAGTGGCTGGTCAAGAATGGTTTGAATTTAAAGTTAAAAGACAGCGACGGCAGAACGGTTTTGTTTCCCGCTGTCGGCAGCGGCAATTTGAGACTGGTTCAATGGCTCGTTAATCAAGGGTGCGATGTTCACGCTAAAGCGAAAAGCGGCGCCACATTATTGCATTACGCCGTCCGGAGCGATAACTGGATTCTGTTTCAGTGGTTGATTAAACAGGGACTGGATATAAACTCTAAAGCAGACAATCTGACAACGCCTTTAGAAGGCGCTATTCAGTTTATATTTAACGAAAATATAATCGACGACGAAGAAATTTTTCAATGGCTTGTCGATAATGGGTTGGACGTCAATTTAAGGATCAACAGATGTTTATTAGGAGAAGATTCGTACAATTCTGATGACGACCCTCTTTTGGACCTTTTTATTGAAGATGGAGATTTAGTTAAGATCAAGACGCTTCTCGACCATGGCGCGGATGTCGAAATTTCTGGTACGAATCACTGTCTCCCGCTGCTTTACGCCGCGAATCATAACGATTACGAAGCCGTAAAACTTCTCGTTGAACATGGCGCCGATATCAACGCTGCGAATTCCTATGGAAATGCGTTACGATACGCTGTTGAAAAGCATAATCGAAAAATGACGCGTTATCTTATAGAACACGGCATTGACGTCAATTATAAGTATACATTCGGCAATACTGCTTTAATGTGCGCTGTTGATAATAACGATTTAGAAATCGTTCGCTATCTTGTCGAGCATGGCGCTAATGTCAATCCTAAAATAGATAAAACATGGATTCCCTATTGGCTTGAACTGTATGAAGAAAATGACGTTAAACCGGAAATAATTCGATATCTCAGAAGCCGGGACTATATTTTTAACGGCGCGATAGCGATTCTGTTTTTGGCAATTGTCGTAATAATTGTATCTATTCTTAGGAAAGGTTATAGACGAAAACCGAATAAAACAAATTAATGCCTAATGTCTTTTGTCGGACATAAGGTTCGTCTGACTGCGAATATCCTCACGCCAAGTTATTTTAAAACTTTGCGGACTTTGCGAACTTCGCGTGAGTCTTTTTCATTCGCTTCGCTCATGCCCACGGGTTTACACCCGTGGCTCGCCTATGTCTATTGGCAATCATAGCGACAGAAGATAATTTATCAAGTCGGCTTTTTCCTGGTCGGTGAGCTGATTGAGCCGTTCTCCTTTCAAGTCGCCGTGAAGTCCTTTGAAAAGCAGGTCTTCCAGAGTCGTGTAACGTCCATCGTGGAGGTACGGACCGGTTCTATGAATCTCAATCAAAGACGGGGTGTCGAACTCGGACTCGCCGAAATCGTTGTGGGCTTCGGTGCCGACGTCATGCATCTTCAGATCCGTTAAGTACGGTCCGCTGTGACAGGACGCGCAGCCGGTCTTGGGGCTGTGGAAAAGACGTTTCCCGCGTTTTGCGGACTCCGACAGCGTTCCGTCAGGCTGAATTGCAGGACCGGGGACGGGAACGAGAGCTTTGAGGTACTCGTCGACGTCGTTGTAGTCCGACTGTTCGCGAGGCATAAAGTGAATGTGAACGAACCCGGCGGCGACGGCGGCTTCAGCGTTGGCGCGAACGCCCAGCGCCATGCACGGCGGCGTCTTGTGCGCCAAGACCATGGACTTGGTACTTTTATGATTCCCCGTTCCGTCGTTGAGCAAATCCCAGTTCATGCCGTCAACGCGGGCGTCCGGGTGACACGTCGCACAGGAATGCCACGATTCCGAAGACGCCTCGCCATCGTGAAAGAGAATATCTCCCCGTCTAACGGCGTTGAGAACAGGCGCAGGACCCAGCGGGACGATGCGCGGCTGGAAGCTGGTGAATTGTTTGGCGGGGAACTTGTAATCGCCATCAGCTACAGTGTTATTAATGCGGTCAAAGACGGCAAGATTGTCGGAAAAATACCCGGCGGCGACGGTGTACTTGTCGTTCATCGCCAGCGCGCGCGGTCCAATAAGTTCCGGAACGCGAATTCTTTTCGCTGAGTTGAAAAACGAGCCGACGTCGTAGTAAATCGGCAGAAGAAGCGACATGTTGCGCGTGTCGCGGTTGACCTGCTTGAACAGCGCCTCGACGGAAAAGAACTGAATCTCCCGCCCTCCGGCGACTGTAATCGCCAGCAGTTTCCCGTCGGGCGAGAACTGGACAGACCACGGATTAGGCGCGCCTAAATAGGAGTCGTCGATCAGGTACGTTGCCGCGGCTCCTTCTGTTGTTACATTGTAAATCGTCAATCCGTTTTGACTTGTCCAGCCGCCCGCCAGCTGAGTGGTAATCGTTCTGTGTGACGACAGATTATGAACCGCCAGCAGCCATTGCCCGTCTTTGGAAATCGCCATGCCGCGAATGACGTTGGAGCCATCAACGAGAGGAATCTCCTTGACGGACTTGTTCGCAAGGGAGATTTGGGAGATGCTGGTTGCAACGTTGACGCTGTTTGCCGGTCCGGCGGTCAAGGCGTTGCCGACGTAAAGCGTCTTTTCGTCGGGCGAGAGAACCATCGTGGTCGGCTCGCGGATAACGGGTATCGTCTTTTCCTCGACGTTCCCGGAATTGAGGTCAATAATCAAAACGTCGTTATGAAATCGACGTCCCACGTAGAGCTTTTGCGGCGTCTTTGCCAGCGCCCAGGGGGAATGAATCCCGCCCCACGTTCGGACAATCTTTTTGGAATTCAGGTCAATCTCGTAAACCGCGCCGTTAACCCATCCTGCGGATACGAACGCCTTGGACGGGTTCTTTGAATCGACGAGCATAAAATGTGGCTCGTCTGGCAATGTAACAGAATCGAGAACTTTCCGTTCCGTAAGAGAAAACCAGTCCAATCGTCTGGCATCCTGCTGCATAATCAAGAGCGTATCGTCGTCGAGAAAACTCATTGACATCGGGCCGAGCCAGGACGGCTTCGGTTCGCTATCGGCAGAGTCCGCAACGGCGACGAACGAAAGCGCCGCCGTCAGCAGGACGGCAAGGACGAGAGGAAATGGGCGGACAGTAAGCATGAGGGAGATAAATGAGCTACTAGCTATTAGCTTCTAGCCATTAGCTTGGGTATTTGTGGTTCTTAGCGTTATATTTTAAAGCTGAAAGCTAAAACGAAAAGCTAGAAGCTAGGAGCTAATAGCTAAAAGCTAAATATACTCCTCACTCCTCATTCCTAATTCCTAACTAATTAGTCCAGGTCCATCGGGTCAATTCCGACGTCGTCAGCACGGTTGCACAGACATCCAAAGACTTTCGGGTTGATGGAGTATTTGATTGATCGGACGGAGGCGTCAACCATAACGACTTGCAGGAAAGACGTATGAGCTGCGCCGAAATTGATAACGTTGCTTGTAACGCCTTCGCCGCGGGTGTCGGGTCGCGGTTTTCGATCAGTGTTGGCGGATTCGTCACAGGTGGGTTTCTTTGTTTCCCAGCCGGTGTAAAGCTCCGGCTTTCCTGTCTGACCGTTAAAAAACGGAGCAAATCGGATGTTTTCATTATCCCAGCCAGTCAACCAGACAGAGTCGTCGCCCTTGTTTGAACCGGTTTCGTACTGCTCTGGCGGGAGGTATTTTTCTCCTGCCAGAATGGTGTGAGCGCTTCCATCGCGAATCTCTTTGTCAGAGACGGGTTTCATCGGACGAACGATTCCGGAAAGCTGTTCGTTCGAAGCCGCAGTCGGTTCTTCCGCTCCAAGGAAGATATTTTTGGAGTTTCCTCCGTTAGCAGCGTAGTCGGTTTTCCCGTACAATGACAATGTCCGCGTCATATTTGTCGGGGCGTCAGACGCAGTTATAGGATACCCTTGAGCCGTTCGGCGAGATGGACAGTAAAACAGTTTGACAGG
>JAZRTH010000761.1:0-4381 GCA_045651945.1 Thermoguttaceae bacterium | reverse complement strand
AGACGCCTGCTTACGAGCCGGTCGACGATCTCGACAAGACGCCCTGTTACGTTAACTTCGCCGTCCCGGTTTATCCCGCTTACGTTTTGGAAAGGACCGACAAAGGGTATACTCTCGAATCCAAGATTGTCGACGAGTTCGCCTTTGACGCCAAAACGCCCCCAATGTGCTTTATTCACGGCGACGATGACGTCTGCCCGTCGATGGCGTCTGCTGTCGTGTACGCCAAACTCAAGAGCATGGGCATCCCGGCGGAACTGCACATCTTCGCGAAAGTCAATCACGGATTCGGCGCGAACCCGACAAACAACCACGTCGGCGACTGGCTCAACCGCGTCTACGAATGGATGAAGGTCATGGGATACGCGAAATAAGTAGCGAGTTGCGAGTAGCGAGTTGCGAGAAAGTTTCTCCTACTGCCTACTGCCTCAATTTCATGTACTTCGTAACAAACTTGATAAAGTCAAAGGGAATTTCTTCCTGATAGCGAATCGCGCAGGCGGAAGGCGTCTGTTCAACAAACAGAACGGACGCCTTTTGACATGGGGCGTTGAACTGTTTCCCCATGGTCTTTTTGAATTTGGCGAAATCTTCAGCTTCGTCTTCTGTCATGAGATTGTAGGATTCGATAAACCGCGCCAACGTTCCGTACTGAATGTTGTATTGGAAAATCGGCGACGCCTGCTCTGCTCCGTTCTTTTCCAGCGCCGCTTTGAGCTGATTGAGCGAGTCTGCGCCTGCCGAGACGCAAACAATGTTTTTCCCGAATCCAAACGCAATAACTACATCGTCGCTGTTGAGCAGTTTGCGCCACAAGTCGTAGTTTTTATCTTCTTTAGAAAGAGTAAATGTCAGTGTGTGAATTTTGACGTCGTTGACAATCGCCGCGTTGCGCTTTGACCCGTTATAGCACGAAAACATGGTTTTGCTGCCGCTGAGGATTTCGTTTTTAATGAAGTCAAAGAGCATGTTTTCTATCTCCTTGGCGTCTTTGCAGAAGACGGCGGCGACAACCGTTGCGCCGGTATCCGGCTGAGCGTAAACGGTTATTGCCGTTTCGTTGCTGGAATCGGAAAACGTCTTGGCGACAATCGCCGTCAGCGCGTTGGCAAACCGTTTGACTTCGTTTTGCTTGCGTTCGTCTGTTTATTTCTTTTCGATTTGTTTGTTTATTTCGTCTTGAAGAATTTTGAAGGTTTCCTGCTGATTGTCGAAAATCGCCAGACGCCCCTGGCTGGAAACCGACAGCGCGGCGGCGCTGTTGGGATTGTAAAACCCCGCCAGACGCGTTGTAGAAGATTTGTATTGGCTGAACTGCTTTGCCGTTTCTGTATTCGGGTCTGTACAAAGAGCGACGTCCAGTTTGAATCCGAACTGCGGGTTGAAGTGCAGCCCCAACAGGAACGTAAGATGGTCTTTCTGATAACGCTTCAGAGACTGCGAAATGGAATCGGTCAGCAATTGAATCTGCTTTTTGAAAACGTCTGACAGCGCGCCTTCCAGCGATAGTCCATCTTCCAGCTGGCTTTGAAACATTTGTAACAAATCGTTGAGCTGTTGAGTCGTCATGCGGCTGGAATTGACCGCGGCGCCGACGAGGTAGATTTTCGATAACTTCTCGATACTGTCCAGACACGGTTGCGGAATCGCTTTGAGTATGGCGGAATCGCTGTCTGTCGAAACCGCCAGCCAGTTGTCCTGAAGAAGCAGGAAAACTTCTCCGTCGTCTTTGACGAACTTGTAACGGTTGTCTTCCAGAGTCGTTAGAGTTCCCTCTTTACTGAGGTTCTTTTGAATCGTCTCCCAGTTTTGAACGGGAAACACCGCGGCGGCTCCGTATTGCGGGTCGATAATCAGACCGATGGGCTTGTCCAGATCAAAGCCGCCCAGCGGTCCGTTTTTAGAAAGGTACAAACGTAAAACGCCGGTGTACAGTTTAAGAGACGGCTCGCTGATTTTGGAAATAGTCGCGTCTGCCGCCTGCAGCGCTGCGTGAGCGCTCCGGATGGAAATCGTTACAGCGGGAGCGTCTTTGACTTCCAAAATAGTTCCGGGATGAACGTCCGGAGCTTTTGCGTCTTGAGCTTCTGAAACGGGGCTGGGCTGAACGTCCTGCGCCTGCGCGATAAAAGAAAATACTGAAAGAACCGTTGCCAGAACGCAAGAAATCAACAGGGAAAAAGTCGTTCGCATAATCGTAAAGGAGCGGACTTTTTGCCCGCGATTGGGTTATTGGTTTTCTTCGGGAGCTCTTTCTGGAAGCTGCGCCAAAGACCCTGCTTTGACCAGGAGGTTGCCCATGGAAATGTCTTGACGCATAATTGACGCCGCCACCTTTTTTGCTGGATCGGGCGTTTGAATCATCTTTTTAACGGAATCGAAAACGCCGACGGAACGCCCATTCGCTTCCTGATGTTCAGTTCGGGCGGGCTTGTCAAAGCTCTTCGCAAGCGCTTCCAGTTCAAACTGCTCAAACGCCATCGGGTTGATAACCAGCGGCTGAAACTCAGGCTCGTCAATCGCAATTTGCGTTGGTTCTGAAGGTAAAGAGGGCTTTGTATTGGTTGACGGCAGGAAGAACGAGTTAAACATCGCGAACCCGGCGCAGAACAGAACGGCGGCGGCAACAGTTTGCCAGACGAGGCTGCGCGTCGGTAAGTTGCGAGTTGCGAGTTGCGAGTTGCGAGAAGGAACTCCGGCGGACTCTGTACTCAATCGCGACGCTTCTATCTGGTCAATCGCTTCTTTACAGCGCGCGTGGAGGGATTCGGAGAATTCCGGCTGACAGCGTTGTCCTTCGGCTTTGAGTTGTTCAAAAATGTCTTTCATATCAGTAAAATGAAGTGTTAACTTTCAAAAATTTCCGGATGTTTTTGCAATGTGCATTTGGCGCGATGAATCAACGCTTTGACGCTTTGCGGCTTTTTCCCGATTGCAGCGGCAATTTCTTCCATGGAGTAGTTTTCTACGTACTGAAGCCATAGAGCCGTCCATTGAGGTTCCGTGAGAACCGTTCGGATTTTGCTCCACAGGTTTTGGCGGCTGTCTAACCGTTCCGCAGACTGAGCCGGGATAAGGGCTTTGTCTGGAATAGTCTCTTTATGCTTTTCCGTCGTTTCCGACGCTGAGAAAAAGACGAGCCGATCCCGTTTGCTTTTTCTCAGAGCGTTAAGCAGTATTCGCCGCCCGATGGTAAACAGCCACGTCCCAAACGCCTTGTCGCTGTGATAGATTTTGTAATCAAACGTATCCAAACTGACGTACGCCTTGACAAACGTTTCCTGAACGAGGTCTTCGATTTCGTTCGGCTCCAGCCCGCTCATTTGCTGCAGGAAGGCGAACAGACGCGTTTGATGACGGCGCATAAGTTCGTTAAATCCTATCCGATTGCCGGACAAAATCCACTGAACCAGTTCAACGTCAGTTAGTATTTGAAAATCTATCAATTGGAGTTGTTTATCTTGCTGCAAGCGTCCGGGCGAATTTGCCCGTCGCTTTTCGCATTATCTTATACACTATTTAATTAAAAAAAGATACGGCAATTGCCAGTATCGTCTCGAAAAATTTCGCTGAATATTGCGGTTTTATCTATCTTTTGCATTTTGACACCCTTTCCACAAATTCCTCGATTGCGCCGGGTTGAGCCAGCCGGAAGTCGTCGATTGCCGGGGCGTTGGGGTACAGCCGACGAACCGCGGCGGCGAACCGTCCGGACTCGAACCCACAGATTTCCTTTGATTGGGCGCCCATATAGACTTTGACGTTCGTCAGTCCGCACGACGGGGATTTGTACTTGAGAATATACCCGTCCGCCGGGTTGGCGCGGAGAAACGACTCGCACAGCGCGTCCATGTCCGCCGTCAGAATGCGCCCTGTCTGCGGCTGTACCAGTTCGATATTGTCAGGCGTTTCTGTATTAAAAGACTTCCGAATCAGACGGATCGTCGGGCGGGGACATCCCAAGCCCAAAGCCAATTCCGGGCAGAAGGGAATGAGCGTAAAATGAGCTTGTAGCTTTTTGTACAGACCGGCGTCTAACTGGAGCGCGTCCCACCGACAGACGGCTCCGGTCAGGCATTGACTTATAATAGCTACAGGTTTGCTCATCAGGTAATCAGGGAATAGAACAGCCAGGTTAGCAGCATCAGTACGGCAGGAACGATTCCAAACAGGGTAACGGTCGGCATGAGGTAGTCGTTGGTTTTGACGAGCCGCTCCTCTTCTTCGATTTGCCGGGACATTTGGACGGACATGAGGTCTTCCGATTCGGAAAACGCCGGGTGTCGGCTGATAGCGCCGACGGTGTCTTTGGCGCTGGCCTGCTCTTTTTTCTTTGCGGTGAAATCAAAATCGAGCTTGTCTTTCTCGTCGGCTTTGCCCA
>JAZRTH010000760.1:0-5342 GCA_045651945.1 Thermoguttaceae bacterium | reverse complement strand
TTCTGACGGGTCGTACTCCTGGTTCGATCGACCAATTGTTTGCTCAGTCCGCTCCGATTCCAACGGCTCCTGATCGCCTTATGGTTGGAATCCCGGCGGAGCTTCTCAGAAATCGCCCTGACGTTCGAGCGGCTGAACAGGCGTTAGTAGCGCAAACGTCTCGAGTTGGCGCGGCAATTGGCGATTTATATCCAAAATTTTCTCTTACGGGCAGTTTTGGAATTGACGCTGTAGACTTGGCGACCGGATTTAACAGCGGTTTAGTATCCAATATAGGACCTTCTTTTCAGTGGAATATTTTCGCTTTTGGCAAGTATAAGAGCAACATTCGCGTTCAGGAATTTCGTCAGACGGAATGTGTTTTGGCGTATCAAAACACAGTGTTAAATGCTGCTAGAGAAGTTGACGACGCTCTGGTTGGATACGTCAACGAAAAAGAGCGTTTGGAGAAACTTAACGAAGCCGTTGTGGCGTATGACGAAGCGTTGCAGCTGGCTCAACAACGGTATTCAGACGGCACTGCTGATTTCCAGCGCGTTCTGGATACGCAGTCCAACAAACTTCGTTACGATCTGCAACAGGTTCAAAGTCAGGCGAGTCTGGTTAGTAACGTTATCGCTCTTTATAAAGCGTTAGGCGGGGAATACAGACAATAGGCATGCAGACAATAGGCAGTAGAGACATTTTAACTACTTGCTTATTGTCTCTTTCTTCTTGTTTCTTTTTTCTTTCTTAACCCACTAAAAAAATTTTAAAAAATTTTTCGTGGGGGGGCTTTCAAAAAGTATCTGAATTTGTTATAATGGAGAAATCAGTTAAAGGATGACTGATTTATCAGAACTGACGTTGAGTTAGCGTCAGAGTTGGAACGCCAATTTTAATCTGAATTTTATCACGGAGGTATCATGTCTACACGCGTACCGTTGCGTCCAGAAATCGTAGCTCAGGAAGAGCTTCAGCGTAAACTCAAGCTTAGCACAGCGGAAATTGGTCTGCAGCTTCGCACAACAAACTGTCTGGAAGAACAAGGCATCTTTACAGTTCGAGATTTACTTCAAAGCACCAGCTCTCGATTGTTGAGTATTTCCAACTTCGGAGAAAAGACGCTCAATGAAGTCTACGAAGCCCTGGAACGAATCGGTTTTTATCGCAAATCGCGTCAAGCCAGTCGTCGCCAATTAAAAAGTTAAATGCGTAATCGCGCAAGATGTCGCTTCGTCTAAATCTGACCTCATTAAAAATAGAAGACCGCATAACGCCTTCAGACCGTCGTTCCGGAGTCTGGATTGAGGCGGCGTTGGCGTTTGGTTTTATGATAGGCGGCATCGTTGGTTTTATAGTGGTGTTCTTTTGGATGATTATGCCTCAATGGCGTTTTTTTAAGGAATACCAAAAAACTCAATGCACTGTTGTAGGGCTTGACGTTGTCAATATGCCAAACACAGATCTGTATCGACCGCAAGTTCGCATTCAATACGCCGCGCCTACGCCAATCCTGTCGGACAAGTCTGGAAAGACGGTTTTAAAAAAATACGACATCTGCACTTACGACTTCAATACGCTTCGCAATTCCGGATATTTTTATCAGAAACGCGAAGCGGTAAAGCTGCTTGAAGCGTTTACAATCGGTAAAAAATACATTTGCTGGTACGATCCCCACAATCCACGAAAAGCGGTTTTGTTTTATAACTGGTCGTGGACGAACATTACTCTGCTTATAGTCCCGATATCATTGTTTTTACTTGGGTTGGGACCGCTGATTCACCTGTATTTGTATCGAACAGGCCATTCTCAGGAAAAAGTTGCGCACCTTTCTGGCGCAATGCAAAATAAAACCTCGGACAATTCTGAAGAATTGTCTTCACAGGAGGCGGCTGATTCTCCGGAAGATGTCAAAGATTTCCCCTGTACGCCCTCGATACGCAATATAATAGATTCTCCTGGCGTCAAATTGAAGTATCGACTTCCGCTTGACAATTCGCCGATTTGGAGTCTTGGAGTTATTTTGCTCTTATGCGTAGCATGGGGAGTGCTATGCATAGCGTTTGTGTCTGTTGCCTTAGGCGGTTTTTTAGATCGCCGGCCAGACTGGGTTTTAACCGGGTTTATTCTGCCGTTCGTTTTAATCTGGTTTGGATTGTTTTTCTATCTTTTCAGAAATCTGCAGTTGGCAACGTCAGTTTCTCCAACTCTGATGGAAATAAACGACGCTCAGCTTCATCCTGGACAGACGACAACGGCTTTGCTCATTCAGATGGGAGGACATTATATTTTCAAACTGGATGTTAATCTGGTTTGCGAAGAAGAAGCTGTTTTTTCTTACGGTACAGACATCCGCAGCGAAAAGGTCGTTGTTTCTCGTACAAATCTTTTGTCTGAGAGGGATTTTAATATTGTCTTGGACGAACAGTTTGAAAAATCATTTGAATTTACCATTCCTCAAAATGCGATGCATTCTTTTGACTCTCCGCACAATCGCATTTCGTGGTATTTGGAAGTCTGTGGAGAAGCTGAAAATCGTCCGCCGTTTGTTCGCAGCTTTGTTCTGGTTGTCAATCCGTAGAAAAAACTCTTTTGAAATCAGAGCGGGGGGACAGGTTAAATCAATACGGGATTTTCTTTTGTTTAACGAAGTTCTCAAACAAAAAAAAGAATGTAGAGTTCAATAAACCCCTACATTCTTTTTTTGATTTGTTGAATCTGATTATGCAATAAGCTTAGAAGCCTTCGCCGCTCCATTCGTCGGACGGGATGATGTTGAGTTCCGGGAATGCAAAGGCAACCGTCTTGACGTCGCCGGCGCTGACGACAATCGTCTTGGATTCGGAATAGGTTTTACCGTCTTTTTCGACAACTGCGTCAATAACATACTGATATTTCAGACCCGGTTTGAGGTTAACAGAAGCAAACGTTCGCTTGGTACCGGTCGATTTAGTTGCCGTTCCATTGACGTAAACTTTCGCCTGATTGGGAGCCCAAATCGTGAAAACGACGCCGCGAGATGAACGAACGTCAATATTTGATAAACGATTTGATGGGGTTCCATCGGGATTCGGTTGGCTCCAGGATACCTGGGACGTTTTAACTTTTCCGGCGTTGGCGGAATCCAGCAGAGAATTAAGCTCGGTATTGCCATCAGGATCAGCGCCAGTTGGTTCTTCCGGAACATCGTCTGTTGACTTGACGGGGACGCCTGTCGTTTCGTCTGCATCTTTCACGGGGGTTGCGGGAACCGGAGCTAAAGAGGGGTTCGGGTTGGATTCTGAGACAAAATCTTCGCCAGCTTCAATAGCGCGTTCTCGATCGCAGCAGCCATTAATATTGCACAGCGGGCAGCAGGGCATTTCCGGAGAGCAAAGACCGCTGTTATGGCAGCAATGGAAATCAGCATGGGGACGCGGCGGAATAAGTTGAGGAGTGTATTCCCAAACAGGGAAGTGATGAAGGAAGCAGCCGCGGAATGTCCACTGAGCGCAAGGGTCAGTTCCGTATCGCGTGGGAGAGTATTGATAGTAACTCTGTGTATACGGCGGGCACTGTTGTTCAACCATGGGGAAGTAATAGCCGCCAAAAGTGTGGGGCGCCAAACGACGGAATCCGTAGGCGGTATAGCCATAACCGCCATAGCCGTACGAACCGTAGGCCATATCCGTTCCAAAAATTTCAGACGCCGCATCTTCTACGATTACAACATCTTCCGGATCACCTTGGCTAAACGCAACGGAAGCGCTAAAACTTAACGCCAAAGCCGCAACGCCTGCCATCAAACAAAAGCGATACGCTCTCATAAAAATATCCTCCAATTAAAAATGCTGATTTGTATTTGTTGACTGGAATTGACCAGTTTATCTATCATTTATATTTTACCACATTTTTTTCAGAATTCAAGTATATATGGCAAAATTTTTCAATAAAATTATATACTACTTCCCTAGGGAATTATAGTATTCAGTCTTAATATCGAAATTTTATGGGAAAAAAATGGGACTTGAGCGGCAATAGAGCCGTTTTTTTACGGAATCGAAGGCGAGTTGTACAGGTTGTATGGATTGTGCCTGTTTAATAAATAGAAACAATTAAACAAAATATATAAATTAAGAGAAAATAAAAAGTTGCGCCTCTGGAAGAAGTGGATAGATAAATGCATTCCAGAGACGCACGGATTATAAACCTTATGGCTTTTTTGAAGGATTTTTTTGTATAATTGCAGGGGGAGTTGTTCGTTCGCGAA
Organism: Thermoguttaceae bacterium; assembly: GCA_045651945.1. Classification (GTDB taxonomy): domain Bacteria; phylum Planctomycetota; class Planctomycetia; order Pirellulales; family Thermoguttaceae; genus RUG11551. Next base: position 1,111 of record JAZRTH010000760.1, on the reverse strand, counting down.
CCGGGATTTCCTCGATGACGATGTTGCGGAATTTGAAGTCGGAAGTGGCGTCATGTCCCTGAAGCTGGATCGTCCCGGGGTCAAGACGCAGACCGCGGCGAGGGTTGGGATCGGCTTTTCGAGTATCCGTCCAGTCAGAGACTTGTTCTCCGTTAACCCATACTGCAAAATGATTTCCGACAGCGTTGATATAGACGTTGACCCATTCTTTGTCGTTTCCGATGACTTTCCGAGCGTCGACGCGGCGGAAAATGCCGCCTGTTCCGCAGTCTTTCGGCTTGGTTCTGTCGCCGTCGAGGAAGCCGAAATGCACCTGACATTCGTACCCGTTCATCTTTTCCCCGGGAATGCATCGGAAAAAGACGCCCGAGTTGAGGTCTTCACCGTTGACGTAGACGTCCAGCGATAGGTTAAAGTCGCCGTAGCGAAGAGCGGATTCCAGCGATCCGTTGCCGTTTTTGACGGTCAGTTCCCCGTTTTCGTTGACGCCGACGTCGATAACGTCGTAGGTTTTCCAGCCGCTAAGGTCTTTCCCGTTAAAGAGTTTTTGCGACAGAACCGGCTTAACGGTAATACTCTCAATTCGGATCGTTCCCTTATACAGTTTGACGCCGATAAACCCTCGTCCGAATTTGGTCATTTTGCTAATCTGCTCGCTGGTCAGGGAAACGGACTGCATTTTATCCATTGACTCCGTATCTTTGAGCGGGAATTCAAGGCAACGCAGCCCTTTTGGGTCAGTTTTAAGCAGCAACGACGCCTTCCCGCCCCTGGAAAGCGCGTAATCAATTTCTATATCAAATTTACCGAACTGCGTTGTCGTTCGGATAATTGTCGGCTGAGTCGTCGTGGCGATTAAGACGGATTTTTCAGACTCCGACTCGATTTTCCAGACGCCTTTTTCCGCAGACGTCAAACCGAACATTTCCGAATTAATCAGAGAAATCTCGGGGGCGGTCGATTCCGTTTCCGCAAACGCCGTTCCGAGGAACAGCAAACAGACAATTGATGTAAATATGGCTTTTTTCATGATAATTCAAACTAGTTGCGAATTTCTTGCAACTCTAACTAATTACTAATAACTAATCACTAATTACTAATTATATATACC
>JAZRTH010000759.1:0-6277 GCA_045651945.1 Thermoguttaceae bacterium | reverse complement strand
GGCGAGCCGGGAACGTCAGTTCCCGGGCATAGCAATGACAATCGCTAGAGCATTATAAAATTACACTGTATATAAAAAAAGACCGTCAAAAGCCAGAACTCAAAGGCATAGACGGTCTTTTTTATTACGATTAAAACCGAGAGCAGCGCTTGCGTAATTACTAATTACTCATTACTAATTACTAATTAACTATTTCTCCTTCTTCTTCATCTGATTGGAGATAATATCGGAGACGGAATCGTCAAAGGAGGCGGAATCGTCTTCGACAGCAGACTCCATGGCGGGAGCCATAGCAGGAGCCATCGCGGGAGCGGCGGCAGCGGGAGCGGCGGCAGCTCCATAGGAATACTCCTCTGACATATCAATTCCCTTTTCCATAAGAGCTTTCCCTAACATACGTCCCTTATACTTGGCTCCAGACGCTCTCTCGGCGGCAATGCGTTCTTTGCGTTCAGCCTCGATTTTCTTGGCGTTCTCCGCCAGCCAGGTATCGCGTTTCTTTGACAGGTCGAGAATCTTCGCGTTCAATTCCGCTCGTTTGGCGGTCTTTTCCTTGACGACCTTTTCAAGCTCTTCCTTGGAAAGCCCCTTCATGTCTTCCGGCAGATAAGCTTCTTCAACTGCTTCGAGAGCAATGTCGTCGTCCGCCAGGGATTGAACGAGGTCGCCTTTGCCCTGAACGGCGCGTCCGCCAGATTTGACGTTAAACGCAGCGCGTGACGCATTGAGCATGGCGTCGGCTCTTTCCGCTCGTCGAAGCTTTCCAACAACGGCGGCTTGCGTTTCTATCGAACCGTACGGAATAACCGTCGAGGAAAGTTCCCTGGTCAGCGTTGCAATTTCTTCGTCGTAAGGCGTGCGAATGACAATCATGCCGCCGGACTGGGCGATTTGAACGAACTGTCCCTCGCTCTTTTTGGCGATTTCCTGCCAGATGGGCGTCGTTTCCGGATAATTTCCGCACTGAACCGTGTTGATTATAATAAACTTCTCCATTGCAAGCTTGCAGGTTTCCGGATACTTGACGTCGTCTTGATAATCCATGTGAGGCGGGCAGTCGCCAACGAGGAAAATAACCCGGTAGACGTTCTGGTCAGCAGGCGACCACGACATTTTTGTAACAGCTTCGTAGAGAGCCTGGTTGACGGACTCCGGCATGTCGCCGCCGCCCATCGCCTTGAAGGACTGCAATTTGGCGTACACCGCGTCGATGTCGTCCGTCAAATCCATAATTTGAGTAACGTATTCGTCGAGTCTGTCGCGGTAAGAAATCAACCCGATTTTGATTTTCGGAGCGGGATCCTGAGAGATAATTGAATTGGCAATCGACCAGATTTTCTGCTTCGCGCCTTCAATCAGACCGGACATCGAGCCGGTAGAATCGAGAACGAAGACGACTTCCGCCCGAGGCGTATCGTCTTTCTCGGCGGGCGCCGCGTCCTGGGCGAACGCGCTGCTGGTCGCCAGAACGGCAGCCAGGGCAAACAAACATTGGAAAACTCTTTGACGCATAGTTTTTTCTCCTTTGAGGTCAAATGGTTCTATCGGTAACAATACACCTATGGTTGAGCTTCTAGCCGCTAGCTTCTAGCTATTATTTTGGGGACTTTAACGTTATGAACTGGAAACATCCAGGATAACAGTTAGCAGCTAATAGCTAACAGCTTCTCTCACTCCCTAACCATTATTACGGACGAGTTCTCATTTTGCAAGGGACTTTTTGGGATTTTTTTCAGAAAAACTTCTTTCCGGCAAAATTGCCGGAATAAATCGGTCATTTTTTATCGATTTCAGGGGGTAAACCATTGAAAAAAATTTCCTCTGGGGTAAAATTTGGGCTGTTTCGTTTGGAAACGGATTTAAATATACTGAAACAACTTGAGTTTTTCAGAAATTAAGCCTCTAGCTGCTAGCTTCTAGCTATTAGCTTGATAAACCTGATTCGTGCGTTATAGCGAGAATCAGGAATAACCAAGCTAGCGGCTAGGAGCTAGGAGCTAATAGCTCATTTTTCGGGAAATTTCAAGTGGGAAATGTATATAATGTTTGACGGCAAGGCGGGGAGCGCCTCGCTGTTATTCGTTGAGGAAGAACGGGCTGATAGGCAAGTATCCCTGTTCGAACAGCTCTTCGTACGTGTACGGCTGCTCAATGTGCCAGGATTGGTTCTCGTTGACCAGTTCCGTCTTGCCTCTCTCGACGCCGTACTGGTCGATAATATAAACCGTCTGGTTTTCCGCGTCGACGCGCATGACCATCATGGCGTGTCCGATCGGGCGTTTGACCAAGCCGTCGCCGGGCAAGAGCTGAGCGTAACAGGCGAACATCGCGTCTTTGCCGTTGTCCTTAACGACGGCTTTGGAGTCGTCGTACTTCGTCATTTTGTACTCGCCGACTTTCAGGAACGCCTGACGGGTCTTGCCGTCGACGCGTGACGAAATATAGATCTTGCCGGGTTCCAGATTAATCGTTTTCAAAACCGGCATGTCCGGGCAGACGGATCGCCACGAGAACGAGCAGGCGCACGCGCACGCGTTGGCTTTGTACTGATAATACTCCGTCGGACCGACATAGACCAGCTTGCCGTCCTGTTCCTGCAAGTAGGTTTTGAAATCTTCCAGATTCGACCACTGCCATTCGCGCGAGTACGGAATTCCATGGTACGTCTCGCCCTTTTTATACAGAACGCGCTTTTTATCCGCCCACCATTGAATGTCTTCTGCCGGCGTCCATTTAATTTCCGCCATGGAGCGCATATAGTCCAGAATCTTTTGTCGGACAGCCATGTTCTCCTCCGAAGGCGTTTGCCCCGTCCGGATGACGCTCTGTTCCGGCTGACCGTAGAGGATGTTGTCAGCCAGATGGTTGAGACACCCCAGCACAATTCCATGGAGTTCCGGCTTCGTTTCCGGGTGCGGGCTGAGGATGATAACCGTTCCCTTGCCGTAGGTTGTGATAACAATCGCAGGCGAATTGATTTGATTTCCCGGAGCAGCGCCCCAGTCGGCGGTTTCCGAACGGAAATAGCTCAAAACCTGAACCGGCGGCAGGAGCGGGTTGACATTGACGTTGAAAATCGGCCCGTTGTGATACCGGCAGATCTGGGTTCCCTTGAACTGCTCGCCGAAAATCTTGACGCCGAGGTCAGTCGATTCGATTTTCAGGTCTGCCCCACCGCGTTCCCAGTTTCGGGTTTTCAGCTGAGCGTTGTCCATGAACCGCTGTTCAATCGGGAAATACGCGCCGGCGCAAAAGCCGATGTAACACTTTCCGGACTTGATAAACTCCTTGAGCTTCTTGACGCCCTCCGGTTTGAGCGACGCCGCTTCTTCGCCCGCCATTCCGCCGGGCATAAGGAAGATGTCGAAGTTGTCTAAAATGCCGTCGCGAACCTGCTTTCCGTCAATTTTGGTCATTTCGAATCGCGGGGCAGATTCGAAAACGAGCGGGAAGTTCTTTTTGCCGCTCGGTCCGACGCCGTCGCCGTCGTACATTGCAACGCGAATCTTAACGCCTTGGTCGGCGGCGGGAGTCTCGTCCGCAAAAACGGTTCCGAAAGCGGAAAACGCCATTGCAATCAACAGCGTTACAAAAGCAAATCGATATTTCATGTTTGTGTAAAAGGGTTATGTAATGAATTAAGGTTTGACGTCAAGGCGGTGATGTCGTTTTGAATTAATCCTCTCGCAACTCGCTACTCGCAACTTGAAACTTAATTATAGCGCTGTGTTCGGTTTAATACAAGAGGTTGGGGGAGTTTTTTATGGGAATGGGAAGAATTCTCGCGGTTTTTAAGTTAGAAGTTAGGAGGGAGGAGTGAGGAGTTAAGGTCAGACAACGTTCCCAGAGTTTCCCAGAAGTTCCCAGCGACTCCCAGCAGTTCCCAGAGGTACTGTTCTTTATTACTATTTCTCCTGTTCCTCGTTTGTTTTGTCTTTAGGTTCGACAAATCTAACGTTTAATTTAAGATTATCCAATCGGGGATTGTTTAATATTTCCAAATACTGTTGACGAGTTATTATCGCTCCGTCAATGTTCAATGACGTGCAATTCTTCAGTAAAGAAAAATCGTACTCTGGCAGTCTTGAATCCAATCCGCAAGAGTTTGCCTGTAGGGTTAGATACCGCGGCGAGGCGTCTGCAATTGAGTTCCAATCAGAAACTGAGGGAAGCGGCGTAATTTTAATCTCGTCCAATGTCTTAAAGCGAGACAGAAAATGCAGATTTTGATATTCCTCGACAGGGACAGTTTTAAACAATTCCGGTTTTTGCCTGGAAAGCTGTTCTATTTTATTGAGATTGACGTCAACGCCAACAACTCTGTTTTGAATGGTTGTTAAGATAAATTGTTCGTCAAAACTCGTATCGTGATTTCGATAAATAGTATGGGTAAAAGGAATCCCGTAACATGAATAATAGGCGTTTCCAAAGACGTGAACGATGTGCAAATCTTTGAACAGTCCTCCCTTAACTCGACAAGTATACTTGTCGCCGGACGCCAGTACAACCTTTATTATTTCCATCTGAACTGCGGCATTCGGTCCAAGTTGAGTGGAATTGATTTTCGGTAACGGGTAATAATTGAAATAGCAATACCAGCCGCAAAAGACCGCGAAAAGAAGCAATAACAGCTTCGTTCTCATTTTGAGGTTTCTGATAAATGCAAATGGTTTCATGATCTGTCTTCCCCCTGATTACTACAAATGACGCTATTAGTAAAATGCAGCTCCAATTCTGTTACCGCAGCGCGATCCTGTTCAATGGGAACAGGCGATTTTGTATCGGTCGCCAGATAAACCAGCAGCCAAAGAACTAAAAGCGCTGTCGGAGTTGTTAGTGCCAACGAAACCAGAAACAATCTTAAATTCTTCCACGAGGATTTAATACAATTCAAAATATATATCGGCGTCAATAGCAGATATATCGTGAAGAATACAATCATGAAAATTTCTATAATGAGATTATTGCAAAGCCATTGAGGAAACAACCCGCTTCGTCCTAGACATAAAATCAGGAAACAGGCAAAGCACAAAACGGCGCTTATAAACATCGTATTAAAAGTTATTCTTTCGCAGTTCATAATGACGGGCGTTCTCCTGATTGGCATTGTCAGGGATTATCTATGGCGAAACGCGAAAAGGGGATTGAAGCATATCTCCCGATCCGTCTCGGCTTGTAAATTACTTCTTTTTAAAAAATTTCAAAATACTGGATATAAACGATTCTGGTTTCTTTTTTTGTTCCGTTTCATTTTTTAGAGTTTCCAACTCTTCTGTAGTGGGAATTCTGAATATATCAGCGGGAAGCGGATACGAAGAATATTCCGTTTGGCAAACAAGACTATTGATGATTTCGTCATAATCGGATTTTACTTTTTCTTCCCATACGTATTCTGCTAAACAGATTAACGAAACAGCGCGAGTATTAACGTATCGTTCAATCATATTGTTTCCATAATAATGCTGTTTCCACGCGCGAATTTGATTTTTAATTACTTCGTCAAACGCTTCTTTATCGCAAGCGACAATTGCATCCATAGCGCCGCACAAGGCGCGAAATTGCGCGTCCAATTTTGCTCTTTTCAATGATAAGAGTTTCTTTGCTGACTCAATATCGCCTGTTAACAGCATGGAAAGCGGCTGACTCAAATAATAAGCCCATTTATACGAGCGATACTTTGACCATGGGTCTTCGCTAAAATACTTTTGATCATCGTCAAAAACGGTTTGTTTAAATAACGGAGCAACCGCATGAATCAATTCTCTGTCCTTGGTAATCAACATTAACAATATGTCATCCCAATATCCCGCTCCAATTTGAAGTGGCGACGTTATTAGACCTTGACAATAGATTTCGTAAAACCATTTAGTTAAAAGACCCGAAGCGTGAATACAGCCAAGAGAGTCGCTAAATCTGTTATCCAAAGCATAATATAGACTTAGATTATCTAAAGCTCTTCTAACTTCTAATTGACCAAATTTGAAAATATTCTCAGACGAATAGTCTCCATCGCGGAATACTGTTCGTATACTTCTTCTCACCCGTCTTTCTGAAGTGTCGATACGTCCTTCAAGGCTAAAATCCCACATTTAATATCTCCAAAATTCAGGATAAAGAGCTATAGTTATTTCGGTTTTTTATCCAATAGCTAGAATTAATATAACAGATTATTCAGCCGAATACAAGAGGGCGGGAAGAGAAAATTTGACAGTAAGCGAGCCGGGTTGCGTAAGCGCCCGGAAAAAACGTATTAGTCCCGATTGTTTCTTTGTGTTCT
>JAZRTH010000758.1:0-7084 GCA_045651945.1 Thermoguttaceae bacterium | reverse complement strand
TTCGCTCGCATCGAGTCCGCGACTTGCTGGCGCAGGTTTATATTGACGTCCCGAAAAAACTCACCAAAGAACACGAAGAACTGCTTCGCAAACTGGCGGAGATTGAAGACGTCAACGTTTCAAACGGTCGGAAAGGTTTTCTGGCAACTATTGCCTCGTTGTTTAAAAAATAGAGGATTTGAATAGAGGATTAGACATCAAACATTTATCAAAAAGGAGATGATAATATATGTCGCATTTTAAGAATCGTTTCAACAATAAACAAGCGAATGACGAGTCTGATCAACAGCAGAACAGTCAGGAACAAGATCAGTCCAAAGAAGAAAAGTCGGATAACGCTTCCGAAGATTTGGAAGTTGATTTCGGCGACGCGCTCAACGACGCTGAAGAACCTGTTAAGGAAGCGGAAGACGAATTGTCCGCTCTGAAAAGGGAACTGGCGGAAGCAAAGGACAAAACCCTTCGCACGTTCGCCGAGTTGGAGAACTTCCGCAAACGCTCCGCTCGAACGCTTCAGGACGAGTTGAAGTACGCTAACATGTCGCTTATTCGTGACATGCTGCCCGTCATTGACAACCTTCTCCGCGCCATCGAGGCGGCTGAAAAGCAGGAACAGGCGGGAGAACTGACAGAGCAGGGCAAGGCGCTGCTGGACGGCGTCAAGATGGTTGTTGAGCAGTTCAACACGGTTTTGGGCAAACACAACTGTACGCCTATCGAAGCGGTCAATCAACCCTTTGACCCCAATTTCCATCAGGCGATTACCCAAATGCCCAGCGCCGACGTCGCGCCGAACACGGTTCTTATGGAAACCCAAAAGGGCTACGTCCTTCACGACCGCGTCGTTCGCCCCAGCCAAGTTATCGTCAGCTGCGAAGCGCCCAAAGAGTAAACTCAATACTCTATGTGGAATAAACCAACGAATTATAATCCCCTCCTTTGCGAGGGGATTTGTTTTTTTAAAGACTGCTCTTAGCTATTACTTGCATTTTCCCCATCTTAATGTATAATAGATACCAGATATTCGGAAATAATAACCATAACCTGAAACAGGAGAACATCTGAAAATGACATCAAACCTCAAAACCATCGCGTTGTCAGCGCTGATTATGACGGCGCTGCTTTTTACATCGTGCAATTCCAAAACGGAATCGCAGCCTGCTCAGGACGTTCCGAAAAACGAGCCGGTTTCGGTACCCGCAAACTCTGACGCTCAGCTGGAAGCGAAAATGTATGATGATATTAATTCCCTTCGTAAAGCCGCAGAAAAAGGAGACATTTTCGCTCAAGAACAATTAGGACTCTGTTATCTGGATGGCATGGACGTGGAGATGAATGTCGAAGAAGGGATTAAATGGCTTCGTAAAGCAGCAGAGCAGGGGAGCGTTACTGCGAAGTACAATCTCGGAACGTGTTATCTTTTAGGAACCGGCGTTGAGATTGACAAGGAAAAAGCGGTAAAACTGATTATGCCCGCGGCGGAAGGCGGATTCCCGCCCGCTCAGGCTGACCTTGGTTTATGCTATATGGATGGCGACGGGGTTCCTGTAGATAAAGAAAAAGGCGTTAAACTGATTGAACAGGCGGCGGTAAACGGGTTTCCTCCCGCTCAGTTTTCGCTTGGAAATATCTACATTGATGGCGACGGCGTTAAGCAGGACAAAGCTAAAGGCGAAGAATGGATTCGCATAGCAATGGAAAACGGATTTGTTCCTGGCGACGATAAATAGATCTCAAATCGGTAAACAATCCCCTCCATCGCGAGGGGATTATTTATTAGGTACATAGAGCAACAACAATGACGCTGACAACAAAGCTTCCTGACCGTGGACAAAGTCCGCTTTGAGGACTTAATTCAATGGGTATAAATCAATGTCTGTATATCTCAATCAGCGCCGGGGCGGGCTGACCGGAGCTGGTGAATCCGCCCATGCCGTAATGATTGAACCCGTCGAAACATTCTGGCTCCCAGTAGAAAATGCCTTTGCAGGACTGGACGTTTGTTTTGATATAGTCGAAAGCCGCCTTTAACGACGCGCCGTTGGCGGGCGTTTCGATTCTCGTAACGCCGATTTCGCAAATCATCGTCTCTTTGCTGAATTCAGCCGCAAATGAGTTCATGTACTCCGCGCATTTCTTATATTGCTTTTCTGCAATGCCGTTGACGTCCGGAGCCCAGTACCCGCCCTGGTTGACGTATTCCGGGTAGAGCGACAGCCCGAGAATGTCGAAGTCGAGTTTTTTCAAAACGTCGCGATGTTCCTTCCATAGCGAATGCTGACCGTCTTCAAAATGCGTTATGACTTTGACCCGTGGGAATACTGCCCGGGCGGCGGCAGCGCACTTGTTGTGAATGACCACGTAATTGTCGCCCATCGCGCCGTTAACGTTGGTCGGTTTACCTGTGGACGACGTTGTCATCATGCCCTTGCGGGTCTCGTTGCCGATTTGAACCCAGTTGACGTCGACTCCGGCGGCTTTGAGCTTTTCGAGCGTCAATCTGGTAAACGCCGCGGCGCGATCGCCCAACTCGTCAACGGTTGCCGCGTCGTCCCACGACGCCGGTTTCTTTTGATGAGAAGGATCCGCCCACGCGTCGGAATAATGGAAGTCAATCATAATCTTCATTCCAGACTTTTGGGCGCGAACCGACTTTGTTACAACATCGTCGATATCGCAAAGACCCCAGACGCCGCGTCCCCATTCTGACGGATTCACAAAGACGCGGAATCGGGCGGCGTTCATGCCAGCGCTCGACAAGATTTCAAAGCAATCCGCCGTCTCGCCGTTTACGTTGACGAACGTTTTGCCTTGCTTTTCCATTGCCGTTACCCAAGAGATGTCGCCGCCGTAAGCGAAATCGAGGTCAGAACACGTGGACGCTTGGACGTTCTTTTCGTTCCTTAGCTTGTCTTTTCGTTCAGATATGAAATCGCCGTATACAACAGACAGCAATATCGTCATTGTCAGCGCCGTCGAAAACAAAATTGTTCTCAATCGTTTCATATAACAAAATTGATTTTTATATGAACGTCCGTTACCAGTTTGGGGAGTTTTCTTCCCGGACAACGTCTCCGGCAGTTTCTTCTATAAGCCAGCTGCAGCCGCTGTTATCGAAAAAACTGTTGTTATAGAATTTTCCTTCGCCCTGATTTATAACCTGAACGCCGTATTCTTTGTTGTGATGAATGTAACAGTCAATAAACGTAGGCGAGGCGTAATCCGCAATAAAAACGCCTCCTGCCTGACATAGGCATATCTCGCAATTCTTAAACCGTCCTTGAGCGTTTAGAATGCTCATCACGCCAGATTGACGCGCATGATGGAAGACGCAGTCTGCAATTGACGGCGCAGAACTTTCAGAAACGACAACGGCGGCGTCTGCCGTGTTGAAGACTTCGCACGACTCCATTTGCCCGCCGCTTTTGTCGTGAAACATGACGCCAATGCCGGGCGACTCGTGAATTTGGCTGTCAACCAGCTGAGGCGAGCTGTTAAGGCTTAAAAACTGAATTGACATGTTGTCGTAAATGTCGCAATGTTCGAATCGACCGATGCAGTCGTCCCAAACGCAGACGCCGTGTTCCTGATTGTGACTCATTTGACAGGACTCGCAAACGCAGTCGCAGCCTTTTCTCAGTTCCAGCCCAGTCAGAGCGTTGTGATGAAACGTACAGTCTCGAAAACGTCCAAAACTGTTTTGGAATAAATACGCGCCAATATTGGCGCTATGATGAATTTCCGTTTTGATTGCCTTGACTGAAGCCTGTTCGCTGACTGCCAGAGCCGCATGGCCGCATTGCGAGACGCTGCAGCGATACAGAAGCGCTCTGCCTCGGTTAACTATCCAAACGCCGCCGCAAGTGCAATTCTGAATTTTACAATAACGTAAAATCGGAGCGGCTTGCGAACCGCTGACAACCAGTCCGTCGCCCTTGCCGGTGATAACGCAGTTCACAATTTCCGACTCTCCGGCGTTAATAACAGCAACAGATGAAAGAACCAAGTCCGACGAGCCTTCCATTTCGTCGGCGTTCTGATTGCTTAACGTTACAGCGCAAATTCGTGCGAATGGGGCTGAAATAACAACTGCTGCGCCATGCTGGCTTACCAATTTAACGTCTGCCGGATCTCCTGTTTCGCCGGTAATGTTAACGTTTTTGTTGATTTCCAGAGGTTTGTCCAACAGGTATTCTCCCGCCGGAATTGTAATAACGCTCCCCTCAGGAGCCTGACTGAACGCCTGATACGGATCAAACGACTTTGCGGTATTGGGTGATGAGGTCGACATGAGAAGAGTTGTCTGGTTGCGATGTTCCAACTATATGAGGCGGAGGAATCTGTCGTTGACGGATTTCTCTATCTTCATAAGAAATAATCTCTTTATGAAAAACGCCTTTCATTTTCTAACCATTTGCTATTGTACAGGATTCTAAAATAAAATAAAAGTGGGAATCTAAGTTTTTTTCATGAAAAAATACAAATTTTTTGAATCATTCCCATTTGAATTTAAATTGAGTAATTTCTGCCTATTGACAAGGCGTGATATGAGTATAAAATAGAAGAAGACGGTTGAGGCTCGTTAGCGCCTCGCCTATGCACTATGCACTATGCACTAACTACTCCCATGTATATTCGCTGCCAATCCTGCGGACAACTTCTGTATATTCCCGACGACGCGAACGGTAAAACCGTTTGTTGTCCAGCGTGTAAAACGGAATTCGTCTATACTGCTGAGGAAACCTCGACACACGAGGATGAATACAGTGATGGGCAGACGTCAAATCCGGATGAAGAGTTTACGCCTTTTGAGGAGCCGCTGCCGGAATTCGCTCTACGTGAATCGTATCATCAGCCGCGGTCATTGAAGCTGCAACCGTTTTCTTCGTGGGACGCGTTCTTCACAGCGTATCGGCTTTTTTCAGAACATTTTGGCGTGTTGATTCTCTTTGCAATTCTGACCGTTCTGCCGGGAGGCTTTTCAAACTGGGCAATAAACGAGCTCGTTCCTGAATTAACGGACATTCAGCGAACGATTGCAGAAAAGGAGACGTTTGAAGAAGTATTAAAGGCATACCAGGAATTCTCTCAAACTATTCCGCCGACTACCGCAATGGCGATTTTTGAAATCAGCCTGATTTCGTTTACGCTGTCTGTTTTCCTTCAAATCGGCGGAATCCGTCTGTTCAACGCCTTCGGCAGAAAACAGAAAGCCAGCTTTTGGCTGACCCTTTCCGGGTTTGACTCGCTCGGTCGGGTCACGTTTTCGTGCCTGTTGTTTTTAATCTTGCTGGCGGCGGCAGGTTCTGCTGGAATGTTTATTCTTGTCGCAATGGCGATGGCGGGATTAATGCCTCTGGGAATTATGCTGTTCATATTCCTGATTTTATTCTTGATGGTTTACTTGTTCTTTGTAATGCCGCTCATTGCCGATTCCAATCTGTCGGCTTACAAAGCGTTTCAGCTGTCGTACCTGATCGCAAGGGGGAATATTTCCTCTTTGTTTGGGTCAATAGCGCTGCTGTTTTTCATGATGATGTTTATCAACGGGTTTGTTTCGACGATATTGGGGAACGTCCTGACCAACGGCGGAGTCAGTCTGATTTCCCAAGCGCTGTTTCAACCGCTGCTCGTTGGAATGATCAGCGTCGTCTACCTCAAAGCGACAGGACAGTTCAGACAATAACCAGCCTGGGTTGACAAACCGCAACGGCGCGATTATTGAAGAATATTATTAGCGATTTTTGTCTAAATAGACGAGCTGCGCCTGCATTATTTTCCCCAAAGCGCTCATTTTATCTCGTAGGTCGATTATTTTTGTAAAAATTTCACATACAGCCTGATTAAATTCAAATGTTGGGTTATAATTTATATTGATAAAAAATACAATTCAATAATACACCCCTAATTCAGGAGAGAATTATGAACTATAAGTTTATTGCCCCGTTGATCGCGTTGGCGTTGATGTCAGTTCAGTTCGCGACCGCCGATACATACATTTTGAACGACGAGAACACAACGATTACGGATCCTCAAATTGCAGACGACGGCGAGACAAATGCCATTGTCAGTTCGGGTTCGGGAAAAGGTTTCGTTCAGGGAACGATGACCGTCCTGGGCGATTCCACGATTAACAATTCCAACCGGGTGGAAATGTCTGCAGCGATTACCGCTGACGCCCCGTATACAATTACCAAAGTCAGCGGCGGGCAGTTGCTGTTCATGAACGATTCGTCTGCCGTGGGAAAGATTGTTGTCAATGCGGGTACGGTTATAGGTCAAAACAACGCCAACTCGCTCAATGCAATTAACGGCGTTGATCTCAATGCTGGAACGCTGCAAATCTGGGCGTTGCAAAACGTTCCTGGACACATCTACGCCAACGGCGGAACCTTCCAGTCTGCAGGCGGAAACAACAGTTTCATTGGAGACATTACTCAGACCGCAGAAATGTCTGTTGACGTTACAGATTCGTACACGTTCACGACAACGGGATCTATTGGCGGTCCAAATGCGGAAAGCGTTTATCGAATCAATAAAACCAATACCGGAACCTGGAATATTCAAGGTCCCGTTAATTGCGGTTACTTTGACATGGCGGGCGGAACGGTAAACGTCCAAACCGGCGGCAGCGTACAAGGAACGCAATTAGTTCTCCGTCAAGCTAACGGAAACGCTACTTACACATTTACCGTAGACGGCGGAACGGCTGCATTTAGCGGCGACGATCATCGTCTTGGGCACTGGGCAAATCACGTAGGCGTACTCAATATCAATTCCGGTTCGTTCAGCGCAGCAAACATTATGAACGTTGGCTGGGATGGTACTGGCAAACTGTATCAAACAGGCGGAACAGCGACGTTTGATACTTTAAACATCCTTCGCTCGGGTTCTTTGATAGAATTCAGCGGCGGTAAAACCACGATTGGAACCATGAAAATTGGCGTTCGAGCAGCCAATACTCAAGGCGATGCCGGAACGGTAACGTTCAAGGGAAACAGCGACGTTTCACTCACCTATTTGTATGCGTACCATGGAGGAACGCTCAAAATTCAAGACAACGCCAAAGTTACCGTAAGCGATC
>JAZRTH010000757.1:0-9194 GCA_045651945.1 Thermoguttaceae bacterium | reverse complement strand
AGCACGTGTCGATGCACGTAAAGGCGTCTTTGACCAGCAGTTTGCCGCTCTTTTGAGCGGTGTGACCGATAAAGCCCTTTTTCCCGGAAACGTGTTTGGGATAGTCGAAGGTGGAAAACACCTTGTCCCAAATCAGAACGTCGTGTTCCTGTTCTTCCATGGGAACGTCCGGCTTAAACCCCGCGTGAGCGAAAATACAGTCGGCGGTTTCGTAGTACGGCAGACATTCCTTGAGGAATTCCAAAACCCACTTGGGAAGCTCGTTCGGTCGCCGGACGTCAAAGGATTGCAGCGTCTGCAGCCCGCCCCAGGATAGCCAGTCTTCCGTATTGCACAGCGCCGCCATCTCGTCGGTGAGGATCTGATAGAGCATGTCTTCGTGGTTGCCCAGCAGCTTAATCAGATTGCACTTTGAACTCTGTTTCCGAAGGAACTGGAGGACTTTTTTGGAGTCCGGACCGCGGTCGATATAGTCGCCCAGCATAACGATAGTATCGTTCTTTTTCGGGGCGATAACCTTGAATATCGTTTTCAGCGGTTTAAAATAACCGTGAACGTCGCCAATGGCAAACGTTCGCGGCGGGCTGTCGTTTTTAGGAAAAACCAGATTGAGCATAGGGGGGTGAGGCATTAGGCAAGAGGCAAGAGGCAGTAGGGATAGACAACAAAAACTACTGCCTACTGCCTACTGCCTACTGCCTTACTTCGCCGTTTCCGTAAAGCGGGTTTCTCGAATAACGGTGATTTTAATTTCGCCGGGATACGTCAAACGCTGTTCAAAGGCGTGAGCGATGTCGCGGCAGATCTTGGCTGCGGTTTCGTCGGTAACGTCTTTGGAGGAAACCATGGCGCGCAGTTCTCGCCCCGCCTGAATGGCAAACGCGTGTTCGACGCCCGGGAATTCACAGGCGATAGTTTCGAGTTCTTCCATGCGCTTGTAGTAGCGTTCCGGAGTGTCGCGACGCGCTCCAGGACGTGACGCGCTGGCAGCGTCCGCCGCCGCAACGAGAACCGTGTACGGGTTGCTGACGTGGATGTCGTCGTGATGTCCAGCCGCCGCCTGAATGACTTCTTTCGGCTCGCCGTATCGTTTGAGCAAGTCCGCGCCGATTTTGGGGTGTCCGCCTTCCTGTTCGTGGTCGACGGCTTTGCCGATGTCGTGCATCAAACCGCAGCGTCGCGCCAGACGTTCGTCATATCCGAGTTCTTCCGCCAGCATGCCGGCAATGAACGCGACTTCAACCGAATGACGCAGCAGGTTTTGGCTGTAGGACGTTCTGAAATGCAGACGCCCAAGCAGCTGAATGAGTCGGCTGTGCAAGCCTTGAATGTCACATTCCTGAGCCGCTTGTTCGCCCAGCTTTTGGATGTACTTTTCCAGCTGAATTTTGGTCGATTCGACAATTTCCTCAATACGCGACGGGTGAATTCGACCGTCGGCGATGAGTTTGCCCAACGCCAGACGAGCGACCTCCCGGCGGAAGTTGTCGAACGCGCTGACGATAACGACGCCCGGCGTGTCGTCGATGATGACGTCTACGCCTGTCGCCTTTTCAAAGGCGCGGATGTTGCGGCCTTCGCGGCCGATAATGCGCCCCTTCATTTCGTCAGACGGGATGTCGACGGTGCTGGTGGTGGCGTCTGCCGTATGAGCCGCCGCGTAGCGCTGAAGACTTGTCAGCAGGATTTCTCGCGACATCTCCTCGCACTCTTCCTTGAGCTTCTTTTCGTGCTTGAGAATCAAAGCCCCGGTTTCCGTTTGAAGCTGTCTGTCGAGAATCGACAACAGACGGTCAGTCGCTTCCTGTTTGTTCAAGCCGCTGACTTCGTGCAATGTCTGCCGTTCCACCTCGATGAGCTTGTTGAGCTCGTCTCGCTTGAGTTGGACGTCGCCGATCTTTTCCGTCAACTTGCGTTTCGTGCTTTCGATAAGCTTTTCCTGCTGCGACAGATTTTCAGCCGTCTGATCGAGAACTTTTTCTCGCTTTAAAACGCTTCGTTCGCGCTCTTTGATGTCCTCGCGGAGAGCCTGGAATTCTTCTTCCTTTTCAGCTTGAGCCGTCAGACGAATTTCCTTCGCTTCCAGCTCCGCCGCCTTGATTTGTCTTTGAGCGTCTTCTTCCGCCGCCGTAACGATGCGCTTTGCCTCGGTGGCAGCGTCTTTTTTGCGGACGTTATCCAGAATTCGAACTACAACGACGGCAATAACCGCGCCGACGATAAACGCCAGAGCCGTTAAGCCGATCTCCATTGTAGTCATAGAGAGCAGTATAGTATTCAAAATAATCCTCGTAAAGTAAATTTACGCTGGAATATTGAACTTTGAACCTATTGTGAAAAAATCAAACTAAAAGACGATATTAAATTTTCCTGTTGCGTTCGTCTCGAACCCGGACGGGTTCAACAGCAAGACTGAGCCGCTTCTTTCCTGGGGAAAAAACGCCCCGAGCAGTACACAGCATCGCCTGAACGGTTTTCAAAACCGGCGACCCGCCAGACCGCGTTCCAAAGTAATACAGGTAAGCCGTTAAAAGACCTACTCGCGTACTGCTTTGAGCGCGAAGGCGTTTGAACTGCATAAATGAAGACAGCTTGATAAACGAGAAACGATTAACAACAGCGCTTTCAAAAATCATCATCAACCGAAGAAGCCTTTCTCGAACAGTCAGCGGCGGTTTCTTTTCGGGTTGAGAGGTAATCTTACTCAGCCAGGAATCAGAAGGCGATGAATGACAAGAGCCTTCTGAGCGCCTCCTTGAAGCGTACAACGCCTGCGCCCATAATACGGCTATTGCGCCGAAAGCGGTCAGGATTATTACAGCAGCAAGGGAAAATGAAAACATGTTGACTGTTATTGGTTTGAGGAAAAATTCAATTCAACAATTAATTTCAGGACGAAAATCTCAGAAAATTAATCCCAAATACGAATTCGACATCCTCCGGGAAAAAGCGTCTGCGGGTTTTCCACAATTAGAACAAAAGCTCTATTCCAACTAGTAATTAAATACAATTAAATGGAAACAAACCGATTCGCCGCCCGTTGGTCGACGGCGTCAATTTGCTTCTGGCTTGAAACACTTCTCAAGCTATATTTATATCATACCAAATAATTGAGTTTTTGCAACCGTTTTTCTGAAATTTTTTTAATTTTTTTCAGAATTTTCACAGAAACAGTTTAGCGATTCTAAAATCGTTAAGACAATTTGTCTGCTCTGTTCGTCATAAAGACGGGCGGAGCTTTTCTAATTTGCTCTTTTTCCCAAATGATGCGAAATACGTTTAGTATTTAGTACGATAGACTGTCCAGCAAGTTTCTCTATTTTGACAAAAAAGAAACGAGTTTTCTGAAATCGAAGACGGGTTAGAGGGGATGGTCGGGGAGTAGGGAATCAAAAACGGGGAGCCGAAGGCCGGGGAGTGCGGAGCCCATAGGCTCCGCCTTGTCCAGCGACCCGTGTTTCTCCCCCGAGGTGAGCCGAAGGACGGGGTGCGTATCCTGAAATTAATAATTATCCATTTCGTTTAGTTTACTAATCGGCATGGAATAAACCGTATTAACTATAGAAGCCGTACCATATTGTTCAAACCACGAAGCGGAACACCATGGATAGTCGCTGGGCTTTTCTGCTAAGCCATGATGAACAGCGTTTGCGTGAGTATAGTGTAGACGAGCTAAATAAGACTTGTGATATAACAAGCGCAAATCCCAATAATTATCCCAAACTTTTCTGCCGGGAGTTTGGTCTAGCTGGTTTACCCATCGACCAGTTTTTGAATGCAATAACGAAATGAACGTGGATAACGATGCTCCACCGTCAGGTGGAGATTGAGCGATAAAATGATAATGATTGGAAAGAATGCACCACGCCTCAAGCTGCCAGCCGTATTGATGAGCAAGTTTCAGAAGTCCTCGTTGTAATACGTCTAAACGTTGCGGTAGAATAAAAAAATGCGTTTTATGATATGTAGCCGCTGTAACGAAATACGTTCCGTTTTTAGAAAGAATATGTTTAGGCGCATGAGATCAATAATCTGGAAGCTCAAAATGATTCGTTTCCATTGATTGACCTCATATTTTAGAATCATTTGTTAATACAGGAAAATTTTGCGAGGCATTGGTGAAGGCGGCGCCTAAGGGCGCCGCACTCCCCGACGCAAGCGCTCCCTGAAGTTATTTATTGTTCTTTCTCTTCCGCCAGTACAGCATTCCGGCAGCGCCGAGAATCAGCAGCGCCCAGGTCGACGGTTCCGGAACTTGGTTGCGGTCAATATACAATCTGACGGTGTTATTATTTACAACAGCCAGGGTCATATAATCCGGAAGCTCGTCCTTGAAGTGTTTAAGCCAATATTCATCAGTGAGCAGATCGCCAGTAAAATCGGTTGATGATGTAATAATATCGTATTTAGATCCAAACGGGATTCCGGTGATATCCAGCTCGATATTCTTGCTGATGCTGCTTTCCTGGAATGTGAATGAACCGACGTTCAGCTTGTCGATGCCGGTTGCATCCTGTTCGATCAACAGGGTAGCGCCATCGTAGAGAATATACCCACCGCCAAAGGTGGCTTCGCCAACCGAGTTGCCCGGTGAGAAAACGCCGCCGGCGTCAACAGTAATTCCGCCGGTCATGTATCCTTTCAAATCCAGTTGACCGGAGGAAACCGTCAAGCTGCTAATGTCGATCAAACCTTGCGCTTCAGAGTAAAGCTGCAGAGTTCCTTCGCCGGTTTTGATAACCTTGCCAGTACTGAGAATCTTGTTGGTATCGTCAATAGACAGTTTCTTTTTCTGACCGCTGGCGACATTATATTCCAACGTTCCGTCATTTGCAACCGTTACCGGACCGTTAGCGACAACGGCGTCGCCGGTTAGTTCGAGAACGCCAGCAGAGACGGTAGTCATTCCGGTGTAGGTATTGGCGCCGGAGAACGTATGTCTTCCTCCAGAAAGCTGTACTCCCAACTTGGAACCGGCGTTTCCATCGGAAATAACGCCTGTGAATGTTCCAGAACCGTTATTATCAACAACGTTTTTAATAACCAGGGTTGTTTCTCCGCTATCTGTTCCGGAAGTAATATTGCCAGAAACCGTTACAGCTGTTCTGTCGATTCCCAGGACGGAATTATTCTCCATTACCGTAATATTGCCGGTCATATTTTTATGAAGACGCAACGCACCATGTCCTTCGTTGTTGCCTGTTCCAGAAAGATTGACGTTGGCGCCAAACGCTGCTTCGTCAACATATATCGTTGTTCCCGAATTGATATTAAACGTGAAACCGTCAAACGATTTATAACCAGTATCGAGTTTATTACCGTTGGCTCCTCCTGATTCAACCAGAGAAATAACGCCCGTAAAACCGTTGTTTGTCAGATTCGGCAACGATGTATTGCCGTTTCCGCTGGCGAGGCGCAGTTCCAGATTGCCAGAACCGGAAAGGTTGGTAACGTTCAATGCTGTATTTGTTCCATTCATTAATACGGAAAGCGTTCCTCCGCTGATAATCATATCTCCTGAGAAGCCTGTAAGATTGCCATCAAGATTAACTGTGAAATTTGAAGCTCCCTGTTTGACAATCGTTCCTGTTCCAG
This sequence comes from Thermoguttaceae bacterium, assembly GCA_045651945.1. GTDB lineage: Bacteria > Planctomycetota > Planctomycetia > Pirellulales > Thermoguttaceae > RUG11551. Next base: position 3,599 of record JAZRTH010000757.1, on the reverse strand, counting down.
AAATGGCGTTGGCGATTGTTTTAGGCTGCGGCGTCATGTCGCCGGTAAACGTAAGCGATCCGTTTGCGTCAATGGCGATTGCGCCAGTTCCAAGCGAACCGTTAGCATGTAAACTAATCTGTCCATTAGAAATCGTCGTCCCGCCTTCAAAGGAATTAGCGCCAAAAAGTTCCAGCGTTCCAGCTTCGGTCTTGGTCAGAGCGCCTGCCCCGGACATAACGCCGCGCCACGTAATTGATTTTCCTGCTTCAGGAGCGAACGTAACAGCGTTGGATGAAATAGTGGCATCAAGTGAAGTTGCCCAGCTGGCGTTGTTGGTTCCAAACGTTCCGCCGGAAAGAGTAATCGTGTAATCCTTGGGAGAAGCCCCGGTAGAATTAGTAATTCCACCAGCTCCAAGGTTGATCGTACCAGACGACATATTAAGATTACCGCCGTTATTAATATCAATCTTATTGGCGTTGAGAACGCCGTCGCCAGCGCCGGATTGACCGACGTTAAGTATTCCGTTATATTTAATAGCAAAAGTATCAGCGGCGTTGACCGTTCCAGATTTCAGATTGAAGTCGTTTGCCAGCGAGTTTGTTCCGCCCAGACCAATGGTAAAGGATTCGCCAGACTTGTTGAAATTCGCGGTTCCGCCAGTTACATTAAACGTACTCACGCCAGCTGAGTTACCAGTCCACAAACCTACTGCCGCGTTGGTATTGAGGGTTCCGCCGGAAAGATTGTAGGTTCCCGAATAATCGCCCCAACCCAGAGCAAGCTGACTGTTAAATATCGTTTCGCCACCGGATTGATTAATCGTTCCATTGGAAGACGTTGCAATATAAACGTCCGTGTTAAAGGTTGCTTTTCCGCCAGTGATTTTGAATTCCGCATTATTATTGGCGCCGCCGACTCTGAATGTTCCGCTGCCGCTATTGACGACAAACTCGCCGTCGCCGGTAAGCGTCATCGTTCCGTTGTTGACAAAATTGGAAGTGGAAGAGTAGGTGAACTTTCCTCCATTGATGGTAATAGATCCCCCGCTATTGACGTTTGTTTCTCCGTTTGCATTGTAGACACCGTCTGAAACTATAAGGTTGCCGGAAACCTCAGTTGTACTGTTAGCATTAAACGTTCCACCGCTGACTGTCAAAGTTCCAAGCGTATTGTTACGAGAAGTAACGGTTATTGCGCCAGATGCGCTTACTGTTCCGCCTTTATTGACTATTAAATTGGTTTGAACGTCTATATTGCCAGTGCGAGAAACCACAGCAGTTCCAGTTGTTCCGCCGACGCCGTTGCCGACGGTTAAGGAAGCAACGCCTAACGTGCTGTAATCAAGTGAAACGTCTGAACTGGTTGTAAGAATATAGCAATTTTTCTCAAACGAAGGATTGCTTCTGTCGTCCAGAAAGCCAGGATCTGAAGTTGGTCCAGCGTATGCCGTTCCTCCCTGATTCCAGTTTGTCGATGTAAAATATACGTTGTTTGTATTACCGGTCCAATAATAGTTGTTATTACCGCCGGTATAGGTTGCGGTAATCTTGTTTCCAACGATGGCGGTTGTCCAATCATCTCCAGTAACTGTATAGCTGCCTGAAACGCCAGCGGTTGTCTCAACGACGTCTACGGTTTGATTGTATTCGGCAAGGAAATGCGACAGGTCAATCGCACCGTTGAGAACGGCTTCTCCTGTAACAGAAAGTTTACCATTGTATACAAGCGTTCCACCGCTTTGAGTAAACGTTCCGCCGCTCATATTGATGGCGTTTGTTTTAAGAGAGCCGCCTGTCATGTTAAACGTACTGGCGCTGTCGACGGTAATGGTTGGCGCGTTAAAAGTTCCGCCTTCAATATTGAGGATGCCTGTGTATTTAACCGCAAAAGTATCCGTAACATTGACGGTTCCGGAAGTAATCGTAAAGACGTTTTTCAGTTGATTGGTTCCGCCCAAACCAACGGTAAACGATTCGCCGGACTTGTTGAAATTCGCAGTTCCGCCATCCACGGTAAACGTACTGATTCCATTGGGGTTGCCCGTCCACAAACCTGCGTTCGCAGTAGTCGTCATAGTTCCGCCGGTGAGATTGTATTCTCCAACTGCGCCGTCGCCCCAGCCAAAATCCAGTTCTCCGTTAAAAGTTACGTTTCCGCCGGACTGATTGATGGTTCCGGTATAGTTAGAGACGCCAATGTATGAGGGAGAACTGACCGTTACCTCTCCGCCGCTGATATTCAGCGTTGAGTTGGCGGCGTTTCCGATTCGCAAAGAATTGGAGGCTGCAACGTTAAACGTTCCGCCTGTTACGTTAATCGTTCCATTGCCATGAATCTGATTGCCGCTGTTGTTAAACGTGAACGTTCCTCTTTTAATATCTAAAGTTCCATTGACGACCAGTCCGGAGCCGGTGTCAGAAACCGTTCCGCCATCAACTGTCATTTTACCATTTGCGTCAATGGTAAACCCTTGAGAAATATTAAACGTTCCGTTATCAAAAACGTTAATGGTTTTATTCGGCTCGATGTTAAAGGATCCCCCGCGGGAAATCGTTGCGGTAGTGGTTCCGCCGATTTCGCCGATGTTCAGAGTTTTAACAGCGGCGCCAAGATTGCTGTAGTCTAATGAGATGTTTACACTATTGCTGTTGCGGATGTACACTGTAATAGAATTGGCTGTATTGCCCAATCCAGCAGTGGCAACGGAACCGCTTTCGCTGCCAATCCTCCAGTTAGCTGTAGTGAAGTAATTGGAACCGCTTCCGCCAGCCCAATAATAATTCAAATCTTCCGCCTGAACGGAAAGTGTAACGGAAAGTAACGCTGCGAAAACAGCGACGAAAACGGTCAATCGTTTTGCCATTGGGGGTTATCTCCAAATGTATATTATGGTTAAGGTATATATTACCAATTAATAATTCTTCTTAAAACATATTATAACCTGTAATTTGACTTTTTTGAAGAACTTTAGAAAAATTTTTTGAAAATATAAAGAAAAACTGAATTTTTTTAACATAATATAACGACATATTTGTTAGAAATTCCTTTTGCTGCTCGAAAGAACGCTTTGGAAAGGAATATAGGCAGTAGGCAGTAGGCAGTAGGCAGTAGACAGTAGACAGTAGACAGTAGGGGCGCAAGCGTAACCTCTCGGGAGTGCGCTTGCGACATGGAGTGCGACGGTTTGCCATCGCTTTATTATACGGCGGACTTACGTACGCGATCCAGAATGATTACTGGCTACGAAGCGCTCTTTTAGCGGGTCTAAGGTTGTTTGTGCGGGCGGGACGCCCGCGAACCGGACTCAACCGACGCGTTTGGTAAACAAAAAAAGCGGAAGCTTTCGCTTCCGCCTAAATTTTAACTCTTCGCGAACTTTGCGAACTTTGCGTGAGATTATCTTAATCGTTCGCCTATCGGCGAATGCGTAATTCCGTTCGCTAAAGCGAACTTCATTACCGCCTTCCAATCTTTCGTGGCTCACTCCGCGCCTCCGCATCTCCGCGTGAGGCTTTTACCGGGGAACTCACGTTCCCGACTCGCCTAAGCGTTCATTTTCTACTGCCTACTGCCTACTGCCTACTGCCTCTTTCTCCAGTACATCAGACCAGCAA
>JAZRTH010000756.1:0-3362 GCA_045651945.1 Thermoguttaceae bacterium | reverse complement strand
TTGCGATGGTCAAGCGTCTCAAAGGCGCGGACGTTCTCGTAGACGCCTTTGCCGCCTTGTCGCCAGAGGAACGCCAGCAGTGCGAAGTGTGGTTTGTCGGGAAAATCGAGCCGGATTCCGAGCCGATCGTAACAGCAGGCAAAGCGATTGAGCAGATTCGTTTTTTCGACGCCCTTCCTCACGATCAGACCATGACCACGATGGCGAAGGCGGACGTTTTGATTCTTCCGTCTCGCGGCGATTCCTTCGGTTTGACGGTTCCAGAGGCGTTGTCGCTGGATAAAACCGTCGTCGTCTCGCAGCAGTCTGGCGTTTCCGAAATGCTGGAAAACGGGAAGGACGCCTATATTTTCGACGTCAACAATCCTGACGAACTGACGGAAATCTTGCGGCGTCTGATTGGAATTCAAAATCGACCCGGTCTGATGAACAATCGTCAGACGTACGAACGTCTGTTTTCCATTCAAACTTTTAACGAAAACGTCGCCCGCGTTTTGGAAGAGGAGGGAATATGAGCGATCAGTCCCCGCTGACGATTTCCATTGCGATGTGCACGTACAACGGCGCGCGCTTTTTGCCGGAACAGTTGGACTGCCTGGCGAAGCAGTCGCGTCTGCCGGACGAGGTTGTAATATGTGACGACTGTTCGTTCGACAACACCGTCGAAATCCTCAACGCGTGGGCGAAAAGCGTCCCGTTTTCCGTCAAGGTTGTTCAGAACGAAAAGAATCTGGGCTACGCTCAAAACTTCGCCAAGGCGATTTCCCTGTGCTCGTCAGACGTGATATTTCTGTCCGATCAGGACGATATCTGGACGACAGACAAGCTGGAAAAGATGACGTCCGTTTTCGACAACCGTCCGGAAGTCGGCGTCGTTTTTTGTGACGGGCTGTGCGTTGATTCTCAGGGGGATTCGTTGAATCGCTTGGCAAGCGACATTGCCAGACCCGGCATGATCTACGGGCGTCCGTATTATCTGTACTGGAAACCGGTTCGTAAGGGAATGCACTTTTTCGGGTGTTGCTGCGCGATTCGGAAAACCGTCTGGGACAAGATCGCCCCGCTGCCGGAATCGTTTACTCATGACTTGTGGATTTTCCTTGCGGCGCAGGCGATTTCCGAGATTGTTTATCTTCCCGATACGCTGACGCATTATCGGCTTCACGACAACAACACGTCTGCCGTTTCGCCCGACACGACTGACGATATGACCGGCGAGTATATTCAGACGTTCTATAAAACGGCGACGGGGCTGTTCTTTTACAATCACGCTATGGCGGACGGTTTTCAAAACTGGCTGAAAAAGCAGGAACGCTGCCCTCAAACCGCCGCGGCGCTGTCGTTTTTGAAATCAGAAGACAGGCATTTTAACAATCGGTCGCGGTGCCAAAGAAACGTCTGGCTATTCTTCCCGCTCTGGATTTGGGAGATTGTTTCCGGCGGGTACTGCCATCGCTTGCAGCCGATTCAATCCATTGCGTACGACTTTAGAACTGGCGTTCGCAACGGATTGAATTTTGGATCTAAAAAGATGAATGAATAAGACTGGCAACAGCCGTCTGATTATCCGAGCCATTCTGTATGGTCGACGTCGGATTTGAACTGGTCGGTAACGACTTCGATGTTTGTGTCAGCGCCGTCGGGGCCGACGAACTTCATAATCTTGGACGGGCATTTGTCCGCCGCTTCCATCATGGCGTTGATATGGTATGAGTTGTAGTTGATAACCGGCAAACCGTTGTCGAACTGGAAGTCTTCCGCGTCGCGGCGAACGCAGCCGGAACAGCCGATACAGCCGGTTTTGCAAACCGCTTTGACTTCCGGACCGACGTCGTGGTTGGAACACGCGATAACCAGCATGCGCCCGTTTTTGAACGGAACCATGCTGATGATGTGACGCGGGCAGGCGGCTTCGCAGGCGCGGCAGCCGCGGCATTTGTCGTAATCGATATGAGACATCCCGTTGACAATCTGAATCGCCCCGTACTTGCAGGCGCGCATGCAGTCGCCAAAGCCTAAACATCCGTAAGCGCAGCCCTGAACGCCGGAAACGAGGTTGGCGGCGGCGCAGGTCTTTTCTCCAACGTAGTTTTGCATCTGCAGTTTGGTTTCGCAGTCGCCAGAGCAGTGGACGACGGCGCGCTGCGGAACGACGTCTCCCGCTTCAACGCCCATGATTTGAGCGATTTGCGTAACTTGAGCGGCTCCGCATTGCGTGCATTGGTTGGCGGAACCGTTGCCTTGCGCGAGGTTCTTTGCCAGGTCGGCGCAGCCTGCGTATCCGCACGCGCCGCAGTTGGCGCCGGGAAGAATCGAAAGAATCTTTTCCTCTTTCGGGTCAACTTCAACCGCAAAGGCGACGTTTGCCCAGCCTAAAATCCAGCTCAAAACGATTGCCAGCGTCAGCAGGACGATAACGGAAATGATAATTACGTATACAGTTGTCATGGCGAAATGCCCTTTATTTAAGTTTGATGTGTTACAAGTCTGTTACAGCCCCAGCCATTTGGAAAGCCCAGCGTTGACGCCGGAGAATCCCATAAACGCCATCGCCAAAATGCATGCCGTCAGGAGCGCGATTCCAACTCCGCGGAACGGTTTGGGAATGTCGTTGAGTTCCAGTTCCTCGCGAATTCCCGCCATAATCGTGATGGCAATCGTGAATCCCAAGCCACCGCCGACGGAGTAAACCATTGCTTCTGTCAAACCCCAAAGGTTGGCGGGATCCTGCAAACGCTTCATGATTTCCAAGCAGGCAAAGAGAATCGCGCAGTTGGTTGTAATCAAAGGCAGGAAGACGCCGAACGCCTTGTACAGCGGCGGGAAGAACTTCTTAACGTACATTTCGACAAACTGCACCGAAGCGGCAATGACGAAAATGTAAACCAGATAGCTCAAAATCGACAGGTTCGGCGCAACGCCTTCTACGCCAAAAGCGTTGAAAAGCCAGACCGTTCCCGGGGCGTCCGGACGAAGAATGTAGTACGTAAACGTCCAGGACAGGAACCCGGCGATCGTCATGACAAACGTAACCGCCAAGCCCATGCCGAACGCGGACGACAGCTTTTTCGACACGCCCAAAAATGGACATATCCCGACGAAATTGATTAATACAAAGTTGTTGATTACCGCGGCGGTAAGGAACAGCAAAAGCAATGAAAGGAACGTTTCCATAATATTTTATATGTTAAAGTTACCAGTCGCCAACGACGACGGGGAAGTTCAGTTTTCCTGTTTTTTGGAACCAATCCAGTTGAAAAACGCCATCAGGCAGCCGAGGGTTAAAAACGCGCCCGGCGGCAGAATCATGATTCCGCAATTGACCCAGAAGTCGCTCGGCAGAACCGTGTATCCCATCAGCG
>JAZRTH010000755.1:0-2066 GCA_045651945.1 Thermoguttaceae bacterium | reverse complement strand
CAGAAGGCGGAATCCAAAGACGAATCGAAAGGCGACCGCCGCGATCGACGTGGGAACAAGCGCGAACCGCGAATCAGCAAGGCGCAGCAGATTCTTGCTGCCGGTCCGGTGGGAAAAGTTTCCAAGATCCCGGTTCCTAATGCGCGCATGCCGTTGTCAGACGAACTTCAAGCGGAATACGAAGCCGCGCTGGGCGATTTGGCGGAAGCGAACGGTTTTGATTCTGTTATCTCTGGCGACTCCCTGAATAAAGCCGGCGTCGTTTTTGAACAGGACGACAAAGTCGAAGCGACCGTCCAGCGCATTTCTCGTGAAGACGTCATTCTTGACCTGGGCAACTTCACTCAAGGCGTTGCCTCGCTGCGTCAGTTTACCGAAGTTCCGACGATTGGAACGAAAGTCAAGGTTTCTATCGTTCGATTCAACGAAGCGGAAGGCTTGTACGAAGTTACTCTGCCTTACGCCGCGGCGATTATCGGCGACTGGTCGGAAGTTCAGGAAGGCATGGTTGTTGACGCCGCCGTTACCGGTCAGAACACTGGCGGTCTGGAATGTGAAGTCGCTCATATTCGCGCCTTCATGCCGGCTGGACAGGTCAGCATTTATCATCGCGACAACTTCGACGACTTAATCAATACCCACCTGATGGCGGTCGTTCTGGAAGCGAAGCCGGAAAAACGCAATCTGGTTATCAGCCACAAGGCGTACGAATTCCGTCAGCAGGAAGCGGAAAAGAAGGAATTCCTTGCCACGATGAAAGAGGGCGACGTTTTCGACGCGGTTGTTCGCAAGATTATGCCGTTCGGCTGCTTTGTCGATCTCGGGCACGGCGTTGAAGGTCTGGTTCACATCAGCCGCCTTTCCTGGGGACACATCAATGATCCCAACGAAGTCGTCAAAGAGGGCGACATGATTAAAGTCATGTTTCTTAAGAAGGACGACAAGGGCAAGCTGAGCTTCTCCCGCCGGGAAACGATGGCAAGTCCGTGGGAAACCGCGCCAGCAAAGTACGCTGTCAATACGGTTTGCACAGCTAAAATCGTCAAGGTTGAACAGTTCGGCGCGTTCTGCGAACTGGAGCCGGGCGTTGAAGGCTTGCTTCATATTTCCGAATTGGCCCATCAGCGCGTTGGTCACGTTTCCGACATCGTCAAAATCGGTCAGGAAGTCCAGGTTCAGGTTATTTCCATGGATCCCCTGGCGCGCAAAATCGGGCTTTCCATCAAGGCTCTGATTGCTCCTCCGGTTAAGGAAGAGTCTGAAGAAGACAATCCCGGACATAAGAAAAAGAAGGAGAATCCGGAAGACCTCGAAGCCAAACCGTTGGCGAAGAAATATCGCAACGTCAAAACCGACAACCTCAAAGGCGGAACGACTTCTGGTTCCGGCTCAAAATGGGCAACCGATTTCTCGGCTTTGCTGGGAAACATCAAAGAAGAAGAGTAAAAATCGATGCGGTGAGTTTTGGGATGCAAAGCTCTCCTTGAACTTGCCGCTTATTCCCTAACCCTTACCACTAACTACTAACCACTAACCACTTACTTATACAGGAGAAATTAAAATGGCAAAAGGCAGATACCTGTTTACATCTGAAGCTGTCAGTATGGGACATCCCGACAAGTTGGCTGACCAGATTTCTGACGGCGTTTTGGACGCCTGCTTGGAACAAGACCCGATGAGCCGCGTCGCGTGCGAAACGATGGTTACCACCGGCGTCGCGGTTATCGCTGGCGAAATCACCACAAAAGCGGTTATCAATTACCCGGACGTCGTTCGCAAGGTCATCAACGAAGTTGGATACACTGACGATCAGATGGGCATCTGCGGCGACACGTGCGCTGTCATGGTCTCTCTGGACAAGCAAAGCCCGGACATCGCGCAGGGCGTCAACGATGCAGACTCCGCCGGCAAAAACGTTGTCTATACGTTCAGCAACGGAGCTGTCGGTTCTCAAACAACCTCTGCCGGTAAAGACGGCGCGGGCGACCAGGGACTCATGTTCGGATACGCCTGCAACGACACCCCGGAACTCATGTCGCTGCCAATCGCTCTGGCTCACCGAATCA
>JAZRTH010000754.1:0-1421 GCA_045651945.1 Thermoguttaceae bacterium | reverse complement strand
TAAAAAATGACCATTGACAAAAGCCTGAAAGTTAGGGCGGCCTTGGTCCGGGCGCGAAGCGTCCTGACTCGCGCCGAGCGTATTGAAAAGCTGAAGTCCGACGAAAAATGGACTGAAGGCGATAGCCCCATGGGACTCGTTAAAGTTCGCGTTCACAAGCTGAGCATGAAAAAGAAGAAGAAGGCTGCTGCTGAAGACAAAGCCGATTCTGGCAAGGGCGGCAAGAAAAAGTAGTCAATTAGCGGCGAGACGCTCGTTGATCTTAAACTATTAAATTTAGGCATTAGGCATTAGATAATATTATATTACTATTGCCTAATGCCTATTTTCTATTGTCTTCTGATTGCTTTATTCTGTTAATCTGGGTAAGATGTAAACGTCTTAATATTTCATAAAAAAATCTTGCGCGATTCTTATTTAAATGCTATATTCCCATTTAGACGATGCGTTTTGCGTCAATTACTAAAAATTAATCATTGTCAATTATTCTTACTACCATGAACGCATTTTTCAAATACGTCTTTACAGTAACGGTGGCAACCTTATTTTTGCCGTTTACGTTTGCATTTGGATTTCCATGGGACAATGCTTCCAAAAATGAGATTTCATGGATGAACAACTTAAAAGCAGCGCAGAAACTGTCACAGGATACTGGCAGACCCATTTTGCTGCATTTTTTTTCAGACACGTGTCCGCCGTGCAAAATGATGGAAAAGAACACTTTTCCCAATCCTATGATTGCAGAGACGGTTAAAAGCTCGTTCATTCCCGTTAAACTCAATGTTAAACATAATCCTCGAGAAGCTAAGATGTTTAACGTCCAGAGCGTTCCAATGGATATTATTTTGTCGTCTGACGGTCAGCAGTTGCAGGCGGCAGTGGGCGGTCAGGACGCCAACCGCTATCGTCAGTTTCTTGCGACGGCTCAGAAGCAATTAGCAATTGTTAATGATAAATTAACCAACGAGGAGCCATTCCCGAATGCGTCTGTGAACGTTCCAGACGGCAGCATTGCGTCAACTCAGCAATCGTCGCCCTTCATTCCTAACTTACCGGATAAACCGCCTTTTCCTCCGGAGCGCCAAATTGAAATGGGCGGCGCTTGTCCGATTGAGGATACGCCCAGTTTTGATTACGCGTCCATTCCAGACGAAGAAAAAGCCAAAATCGAGTTTGAGGGGTATTGTCCGGTTGAACTAGGAAAACGCTCAATGTGGGTTCGCGGTGATTATAATAATCGTCTGCTGTTTGAAGGTCGGTTATATCTCTTTGCGGGCAAGGAGCAGATGGAAGAATTCAAGCTCAATCCGGAAAAATATGCGCCGGCGTATCAGGGAATCGATATTGTTATCTGGAAAGAGCGCGGTGAAAGAGTTCAGGGCGTTCGCGACTCCGGTGGTTGGGCGCTTGGGCGAGTATTT
>JAZRTH010000753.1:0-4432 GCA_045651945.1 Thermoguttaceae bacterium | reverse complement strand
AAGCGTTACCTCCTACAGCCTACTGACTACTGTCTACCGCCTCTCTACTTCCACGCCTTGAGGTAGAAGTCGACAATCGGCTTCGGGTCTTTGAGCGAATGGGGGTGATGGTCGTTGCCGGGTTTGAGAATCAGTTCAACCGGGGCGCCCGCCGCCTTGTAACGCTCGTAGAGGACTTTGCCGTTGACGTCAAACGGGACGACGCGGTCAGCGTCGCCGCAGACGAGCAGAATTGGGACTTTGCGCTGCGCCAGCGGACCGAAGGCGTCGACAGGACAGTATTTGTATTCTTTCGCTTCCTGTTCCGTCAGATGATACGATTTCAGAACGCTTTGCCAATCGGCGGGACTGGGCTTTCCGGGCTTGAACCCGCCGGGCCAGGATCGGAAATCCAAAACCGGGTTGTCGATATAGATGGCTGTAACGCAGTCCGGATTGGCAATCGCCCAGTTCATCGAGGTGATTCCGCCGCGGGACATGCCCAGCAAAACCGGCTTTTTGCTCAGCCCTTTGTCGACCAGATACTTGTAAAACGAGTTCCGCTGCGAGACGTTTTCCGGCGACCCAACCAGATCCGTACATCCGATCCAGGCGATGTGCCAGCCCAGCTTGAGCATGGCGATTTCCGTCTGCGGTTCATGCCCGAAAAAGACGGCTCGAAACACCCACGGGTTCCCTTCCGCCGGTTCTTTCGGACAGACGACTCGGCACGGTCGGGCGCCGAACTCGGTATCGACGGTAAACTCGTAATTGTCGAAACCGTTCCATTGACCTTTATAACCGGGGAACGCATTGTGCTCGTCCGCCAGCGCCGCGCTGACAACGGACGTCAAAACAATCAATAATAAAAATCGAATCGCTTTCATGATAACAAAGGGGTCTGGAATTTAGGGACTATTATAACATGACCGTTACGAATTGCCGCAACTCGCCGCGCCCTGCAATCCGTTTACTGGTATATATTATAATGACGCGAAAAGAAAAATCAAGACTGGAATTCTCCCCTTATTAAATTTTTTAGCCGCAAAGAAATGAAAGGCGGTAATGGAGCGTCCAACGGACGCGGAATTACGCAGTTCGCCGAAGGCGAACCAAAAGTTTGAATTGCACATACCAAATCGCCGCAGCCAACAACCATTCCGGATCGCGGACGAAGTCCGCCTAACTGTTTCCTGTCAAAACGTATCTGAAACGTTTCTTTTCTTCTTTTCAATATTCCTCGTCCCCGGGGGTTGCTTTTTGTTTATGATTCGTTTAAACTATAGATATTATATAGAGGCGGCGCGGAGCCGCACAAAAAGATCTCGCAACTCACAACTCGCAAATGGCAACTTACTACTGCCTACTGCCTATTATCCCTGCCATGAAATCCATGTCCCACACCCCCCAGATGTTCTCCCGACGTAGTTTTCTGACTGCGGCTGCCGCATCAGCCGGTCTGTTTTTCGTTCCCCGCAGCGTTTTCGCCGATTCCCCGGACGACGTCGTTCTCCGCGCGGCTATCGTCAGCGACGTCCATTATAAAAACCGGCGCACAGCGGAAGTCGAACGCATGGAACAAATGATCCAGTTCGTCAACGAGTATTCTGCGTCGCAGCCGTACAAGAATTTCGACGTCATGATGATCGGCGGCGACATGTCCGACAACGGCAGAGTCGATCAAAGCGGACTGCTTCGCGATTCGCTCAAAAAGTACCTCAAGCCGGAAACGAAATGGGTTTTCTGCATGGGAAACCACGACCACTGGGGCGGAAACCGTCAACTTTGGGAAGAGCTTTTTGAACAGCCAGCCAACCAGCGCGTTGAGGTCAACGGGTTCCAGTTCATCACGCTTTCCTGCGAAAAAGGAACCATGAAGGACGGCGACTATCAGTACGCTCTGCCGTGGCTGAAAGAACAGCTCGACGCCGCCTGCGCCGACAACACGAACAAGCCGGTTTTCCTCATCCAGCATTACCCGGTTCGCAACACCGTTTACGGCAGCGAACGCTGGGGAACGTCCGACCTGGCGGAACTGCTGAAAAACTACCCCCGTCTGATCGACTTCGCCGGGCATTCCCACTGTCCAATTACAGACCCGCGTTCCGCCTGGCAGAAAGAGTATGCCATTTTCGGAACCGGTACGATGAGCTATTTCGGAATGCCTGCCCCGAATCTGGTTCGCGACCCGAAATTCCGAAACGCCGGCAACGTCTACGTTATGGAAATTCATGCTGACAACAGCGTCGTTTTGAAGCTTTACGACGCTGTAACAAACAAATTCTTCGACTGCGTTTACGTCGTCGCTCAGCCTGGCGCAGTCGACAAGTACATCTATACTGCCGATCGCTACCAGACCAGCCTGCCCCCGCACTGGGCGGACGACGCTGCGGCAACCGTCGTAAATACAACGCCCGTTACCGCGACAATCGCGTTCCCTCAGGCGAAATGGGACGTTCACGAGAGCATCGTCCATTCGTACAGAATCGATATTTCCCGGCGCGCCAAAACCGCTCCGGCGGACGCCGAGCCGTGGGCGGGTCAGCCGAGTCAATACGAGTGGTCGCAGTACTTTTACAACGCCATGCCGGGCTCGCTGGCTGTTACGCTCAACAATTTGAGCTGGGATTCTCAGTACAAGTTCTCTGTTACAGCGTTTAACTGCTTTGGAAAGGAATCGGAAAAGAAGCTGGAAGGGACGTTCTCCACGCCCGCCGATCCGGAAGAATGCGTCGACCAGAACGCCGAGAAGCCGGACGCCAACGTCCTGAACGTCTCTTTCACCCCGGACGGTCCCGTCAACGCGCCGGTCAACCTGCGAAAGACGCAAAAGACGGTTGAGGTTGTTGGCTCGCCCTCGTTTGTAACAGACGTTGCCGCCGGCGCTGTCGTTGCCGCCTTTGACGGCGCGACGAACTATTGCCGCGTCCGCTTTACGGAAGAAGAGTATTCCCGCTTGACGCACGCCATTTCCTATACCGTCAAATTCAAGCTGGAAAAGATGGAGCAGCGCCCCATGACGTTCTTTGGCAATACGCAGACAGGCGGGTTCAATTTCAGCATCGACGGAGCCAAGAAGGTTCTCAACGTCTGGATTCACATCAACCATCAGTACCAAATTCTCAGCGCGCCCATCGAGGCGGGCAAATACTATACCGCTGTATGCGTCTACGACGGGAAAGCGGTTGTCATGTACCTCAACGGGGTGGAAAAGGCTCGAAAACCGGTTTCCGGACCCATTACGTACACGGCGAATCCGAACAGCCGGGCGTTCTGCATCGGCTCGGACATTTCCGGCAGAGGAACCGGCGAGTTCTTCTTCCCCGGCTCAATCGCCTACGCTCGAATCTACAGCTGGGCGCTGACGCCGAAACAGGCGAAAATAATTAATAATGAGTGATTAGGCGGCGAGGCGCCGCTCCCGATCCGCGCTGCCGCGCGAGACGTATTATAACCGCTCCCGTTGGTCGCTTGCATTTTCCTTTACTAAAGTTTTTGGGAAAGGGGAGTTGGAGGGGAAAAACCTTTTTTTCAAAAAGGTTTTCCCCCCCATAAATTAAACTTGAAAAAACTTCCCTAAAAAGGGAGCCAGCTTGCTGGCGACCTAAGTTTTTTCAAGGCGGACGAAGTCCGCCATATTCTTTACCTCAAAATTCTCAAATAATATCAAAAGACCTCCCTCGTGTCTTGCATTTCCCTCAATACTGCGCTATAATCAAAACATGAAGAATAAAATCCTGTCCACCCCCGCCGCTGTAATCTGCGTACTGACGTTCCCGATTCTCATCGCCCTCGGATCATATCTGGAGCGCATGGGTTGCTGTTTAAGCAATACATTTTGGGGCGCCATATTGCTTATAGCGCTATATCCCATTATTTTGTGTTCTCCCATCGCGGGATTATTGATTGCAATTCATTTAATCTATAAGAGGAAGTCCGTCAGCGCCGCCCTGCTGTTTGTTATTCTGTTCGGACTGTTTGAACTGTGGTTTATAACGAATTTTAGAATCTTTGGGTAGACAGGCGAGCCACGGGTGTAAACATCGATACCCCCCTTCCCCGCTAAAATCCTCCGCCGCAGCCGATAACCTTTCTGGATCGCGGATAAAATCCGCCTGAGAAAACCTTTTTCTTGACGGCAAGCCGTCAAGTTGTAGCCCGAGGACGGGCTACATCCAGAGGAGGTTTCCGGCTTCGTCGTTTTGTTATGCACGCTTCTCAACGTTTTGGTTCGCCTAACGGCGAACTGCGTAATTCCGTTCGCTTCGCGAACTCCATTACCGCCTTCCATTTAAAAATCCGCGAAACTCGGTATTTTCCCGGGGGTTTACGCACCCCGGCTCGCCTAAATCCGTGTGCGGACTGTCTCGCTCAAAGAGCAAGCGACCAACGGGAGCGGTTTTTGGCAAGCGTGCGGCAGCGCGGATTGGGAGCGGCGCCTCGCCGCCCTGCA
>JAZRTH010000752.1:0-1491 GCA_045651945.1 Thermoguttaceae bacterium | reverse complement strand
TTTGTTCGCCTGACGGCGAATGCGTAATTCCGTTCGCTTCGCTCACTTCATTACCGCCTTCCAATCCACTTAATCAATCTTCATCGCCGCGGCGAGAATTTCCGACGTGCTGGGGCGCATAATGCGCGGATCAACGTGTTCGCCTTTCTGGAGCGTAGCGCGAACCTGTTTTCCGGAAATGAAGACAGGCTTTTCGTCCTTGTGGAATTCCATCAGGTCGACGCGGCCGATGGATTCGTAATAGGCGGCAAATCCAACGTTGAGCGGATGAATCTGCAGGTCGCCGTTGAGCTTGTTGAAAATCTCCTGAGCGTCGAAGTCGCCCCAAATCGCCGCGCCGTCGTCGTAGGGGGCGTCTGCGTGCTTGCGGCCGATAATCAGGTCGGTAAACCCAAAGTTCTGACGGTAAATGGCGTGCATGACAGCTTCTTTCGGTCCGCCATAGAACATCTTGATATCCAGCCCGAGAAGGATGACTCTGTCTGGAACCGCTTCGCCCGGTCGGTTTGCCCACAGCTGAGCGTCCGAGTCGCCTTCGCCCAAAGCGCGGTCAGCGATGAGCTTTTCGTAGGTTTGCATGCGAATTTCAGCGTTGACGTCGTCGCCCTTGGTTTCTCCGACGAGCGGGTTGAGGCACGCGCCGGCGTTAAATCCCTGCTTGAGCAGCGTTTCCAAGCCGTAAACCAAAGCGTATTCGTGAGCGCGATGGAGCGGGTTTCGAGTCTGGAAAGCGACAACGCGTTCCCAGCCTTTGGATTCCAGCAGATCGCGAACTTCCACTGGGGAAAGAACGTACTTGCCGAACGCCGGGTTCTTTTTGGGCGGGAGAACCTGAATCTTGCCGCCGATAAGCCACGTCTTGGCGCCATCGTTGACGAAAACCATTTTTGCGCCGGGGTGATCGGTGCGGCTGGTCAGATAGACTTTTTTAACGTAGTCGACTTTGTCCCACGGGAAGACGTCTGTCAGTTCCAGAACAGCGACCAGTTCGCCGGCGGTGTTGACCAGCGCGACTTTCTGTCCCACTTTGAGGGTTTTCGCCAGTTCTTCCGTAACGGGCAAAGACAGCGGAATCGTCCAGGCGTACGCCTTGCCGTTAGAGAGAATGTTTTCTTCGTTGAGAACGCGATCGTAGGTTTCCTTGTCCATCGGACCGGTCAGAGGGGTCAAACCGCCGTCGCCGAACCGGTAAACGGTAGAAAGATCCGCGTCGGAGACGGGAACCTTAACCAACTCAGCCGCCTGAGCGGTGAAATCGGCAATCTGGTCTGCGGGAACGGTTAAATTCAACGGGGCGGACATTCCGCCGTGCGGAGCAATCAAATACGACATGGCTATGCCTTGTGGGGTTAAAGGAAATAAGGTTGATTAAGGAAATATAGTGGTTGTTAGTTAGGAGTTAGGAGTGAGGAGGGAGGAGTTGACGCAAGCGCCCTTCTCGCAACTCGTAACTCGCTACTCAACTATTAATCGTACATTCTTCTGCCAATC
>JAZRTH010000751.1:0-1555 GCA_045651945.1 Thermoguttaceae bacterium | reverse complement strand
GTCTCCGGCGGACGATTCCGAATCGGATATTCATTTTGGCGAACGTTCGTTTGTTCCGCGATACGTTCTGCAAAATCGACGCGCAAAAGAATTGAATTCGAAATCCAACGTTGCCAATTCGTCAGTTAAAGCTCCGCACAGCGGCGCAATCGGATTCAACGCCGGCGGCAGCCTGAAAAAGGCGAAAAAGCCTGAAGAGAATGATAAAGGCCCGATTTTCGATACGACTTACGGATACAGCTTCGATCCACGGGGAACTGTTGACATTCGCAAGGCGTTCGAAATTATCAGCGAGAAGTTCAAGACGACGATTATGCTCTCGCCAAACGTCTCTGGAACGGTCAGCAAAAAGGCGAATTCCGCTAACGAAGCCGAGTTCCTGGAAAAGGTTCTCGACGGTACGGAATACTTCGTCAAGTTCGGCGAAAAGATCGCCTATATCGGCAACCGAGTTGATATCGAAAAACTGGGCGACGACTTCGATTCCACAACAACTCAAAAGTTTTCCATGAAAGAATCTGACATGCAGATTCTGGAATGGCTTATCGCTCCGCAGCTAACGCCGGAAGGACGCGTTCTTTCCAAAAAAGCTGAAAACGGTTACGCTGTTATTGAAGTCGAAGATTACCGCGTCAACCTTTACGAAATCGGACGTCTGATTCAGCTGTACAACCAGTCTGGAGCAACCGCTAAAATGAGCGCAGTGTCGTTGGAATACATTCCCACCGACGGCGAACCGTTTAATTGGTCGAAAATTGCCAGCAATGACGAATTTCCCTTCTCCGCAATTGAGGGAATTGATGAAAGTCGAGCTGTCGTACTGAATAAAAACGTTTCCAAATTCCTGGAACAGTTGTCGAAAATGGAAAATGTAATTCCGATAGCTGTTGCCGCTCAACCGCTTGGCTCTGGAGACAAAGCGTCTGCAACCAGCCTGTCCATTAAAGTGTCAGAAATTCAGAACTATCCCACCGACTGGAACTCGCTTCCGCAAAATATTGGATTCGTTGCCAGAGCGGCGGACGCCGGCGTGAGCCTCAATCTGGCTCTGCCCAGCGGCAATCCGGAAAAACCGGAAGGGTTGATGTTTACGTTGTCTGACAGTGAATTGCTGGCAATGGTTGTTCCGATTACCGTCATTCCGTTGGAACCCGCCAAAGCGTTAGGATTCATTCCCAAAGTTTGGGAAAGCAAACCAGCTCCGATTCAAAAATACGTGCTGCTTGTGTTTGCCGTCGAAAACAGCGCTTCAGCGCAGAAATCCACTTTGGATTCAAACGGCAGAAAATACTGGTCTGCGTACTTTGGCATGCAGTCCAAAAAGGCGGACGCTCATTTCAGTTCCGACCAAAAAGCGTTCTACGCTAAAATTTCCAAGGACTTCAGTCGACAGGTAAAATCGTCGTCAAACGCTCTTCTGCCAGTTCCTTCAACAGGCAAAGGAATATTTTCACAAACAAATCCTGTGTCAAATTCCGTTGCCAGCGCAGATGAAAACGGCGTGCTGCCGTTAGAAGGCAATCCCGCTGACGGCTCCATGCCCGGCGTTATTACC
>JAZRTH010000750.1:0-3056 GCA_045651945.1 Thermoguttaceae bacterium | reverse complement strand
GTCACGAATCCAACCTCAACACGAAGGGGAACTCTCCCGCCAAGGGCATGAACATGGCAATGAAAAAAGGACCACAAAAGCTCACGCCGCCCAGCTGGGGAACCGGGGAATCCATCTCCTACATGCGGTTCGTTCAGCCGGTTCTGGACAAATACTGCGGCAAATGCCATCAGGATCCGGAAAACGACGCGTATAAAAAGCTCAATATGACTTGTAGAATGTCCAACCACCGCTGGAGAGAAAACATCTCCCGACCGGGCGAATCCAGCCCGTTCTGCGAGCCGTACCTGACTCTCGTTTCCGGCAAATGCGGCTGGAGCGTTCCGAAAGTGAAGGACTCGCGCAACGTCCCCGCCAACATCGCCGGTCTGTTTGTTGTAGAAGGCTACGACAAGAACGACCCGGAAAACCTCAAGACGCTGCCGCCGTATTCCGCCTTTAGTCCTGTCAGCCTCCTGATTCACAACGCCTGCTCCGGCGAACATCACGGCGTTAAAGTAACAGGCGAAGACCGAGAACGGCTTATCGCCTGGGTGGACTGCAACGGTCCGTACCTGGGAGACGAAGAGATTCGCGCCATGTACGACCCGGACACGTACGCCACGACGCACATTCCGCCGGTTCGACCTCGCGTCGCCACCGCCCCGGTTATCAACCGATTCGACATTCGTCAGGACGGAGACTCCGAAAAAGTCGCCGGCGTTCCGCTGAGGCTGTTCGGCAATCCAACTGTAGAAGCGGAGATTCTCTCTGCCGTTTACGGCGCAGGCGAAAACACCGTCGACGTTACCGACAAGGTGAAAAAGGCGTTCTCCGGATACGAACGAACCAACATCGGCAAGTACAACGACCTGTTCGGCGACCCGATTTACAAGACGGTCAAAACGCTCAAAGTTACCGTCAAATTCAAGGACGGCAAAGTCCAGGAATTCGAATTCCCGGAAGACGTTCCGATGATCATTAAAGAAAAGTAGAATCGAGCGTTTTTCGAGTTAGGAGTGAGGAGTGAGGAGTTGACGCAAAGCGCTAATCCCACTCCGCTCCCGTTGGTCGCTTGCTCTTTCTTTATTATTGTTTTTTAAGCCGCAAAGAACGCAAAGTTCGCAAAGAAATGGAAGGCGGTAACGGAGTTCGCGCAGCGAACGTAGTTACGCTTTGTCCGAAGGGTGAAATACCGTATTACGTAGCCAAAAACGCCCTTGGATGTAGGTAAGTCCCCTTACCTACAACTTGACGGCGAAAGCCGTCAAGGAAAGCGGAAGCCTTCGAAATTCTCTTGAACGTGGAAAGTCCGTCTGAACAACCGGCACGCGGCAGTCCCCTGCCGCTCTCTGCCCCGCTCAATCCCTCCGCCGCAGCCGAAAACCTTCTCGGGTCGCGGACGAAGTCCGCCGAAGAATTTTAAGCCGCAAAGAACGCAAAGAAATTTTTAAAACTTCGCGAACATTCTCCGCGCCTCCGCATCTCCGCGTGAGATTTGCCCGGGCGATTACGCAACCCGGCTCGCCATCGTTTTGTTCGCCTATCGGCGAATGCGTAATTCGGGTCGCTTCGCTCACTCCATTACCGCCTTCCCAACAATCCGCTAAAATTACTCTTTTAGCGGGGCATTGGACAAGGCGGCGCGTGGGGGCGCCGCACTCCACGTAATTACTACTTAAACAGTCCGTACGGGATGACGTCGTAACGGGCGCCGGAGGGCATGGTTGCGGGCGCGCCGTGAAAGCTGCCCGGCCAGGCGGAGCCGCGAAGGCGTCCGTTGTGATGCGGGCCGTACAGGTTCTTCGGCGTTCCGTAAATGCGAACGGTTACGTCGTTCTCCCCGTCTTTCAAAGCGGAAGTAATATCGACGGAATCGTATTTCAAGGCGATAGTTCCGACTTTCTCTCCGTTAACCAGGACGACCGCAACAGCGCCGTTCCAGCCCTCGCGAATCGGAGGCAGCTGAACGACCGTCTTGCCGGCGGTCTTCGTAATCGTCTGAGTATAGTCAACCGCTCCGGAATAGAACGGCGCGCCTAATCCCGCCCAGCCGTTGGCGTTCGCTGTTTCCAAACCAACGCCGTTGACTGCATAGCGGGCGAATCGGTTATGAAATTCAGACGTCGCGCTGGCGGAAACGTTGGGAATAACCGTCTCTTTGCCGTCCTGATTGGTCAGGAACTGCACTTCCGACAAGCCAACAAAGGCGTTGTCGTTGCCATTTCCTTCCCGCTTCGTTCCGACAAACGTTTTATCCAGCGGATACGTTACGCCTTTCCAGTTCGACAGAATCTTAAACGTCAACTCCTTGCAGGCGACGGGCTTGTCAAAGAGAATCGTTTCCGAAGTGGTATCGCCCTGTTTGAACGTAAAGGTTCCAATGCTGACGCCGTCGGCAAACAGCTGAGCTTCTTTAACGCCGCGCGTTTCCAGATTGATTTCGTTGTAATTCCAAACGCGAATTCCGGTAACAGTCTGTTTCGCCGGGAAAGTAAACGTAATCGCCGGGGCGAGGTCGCGAACGCCGTTTGTGTAATCGCAGCCGGAATTGAGCCAGGAAACGCCCTCAATCGCGTTGGAATGCGTCAGCGGAACTTCTTTTTCTTCGTCTTTAGGCGCCTGAAGTCCACGGTCAGGAACAATAACAAAGCCCTTCGCTGCCGGGGCAAGCGAGAATTCGCCTACAACCCACGCCGGCATGATTTCATGGAAAATCGTCATCTTGTCCGCCGTCAGCGTAACAACGTTTTCTCCCGCCTTGACAAGCTGGGCGATATCGTAAACGCCAAAAGAGCGGTCAAACTTCCATGCGCCGGGAATCGGGTCAACCGAAGTTTCGTTGACTGTTACATGATATCCCGTTGGGTTTTCGCAAACGAACTGAAGCTTGCCCGGCTTGAACCCTTCCGCGACGGTAAATCGGTACGTTTGAGTAAACCCGGAGTTGTCGGCAAATTGATGTTTAAGCTGCGTGTCGCGAAGCTGAACGCCGTTGTCCCACGGGGGCTTGGGGGACCCGTTCTTCTGCCACGGCCAGGCGTGGGCGGGAGAGAAATACTGTTTTGTATGAATCT
>JAZRTH010000749.1:0-5230 GCA_045651945.1 Thermoguttaceae bacterium | reverse complement strand
GGTCGACAACGCCGTACGTTTCCTGATCCCCGCTGTCGGAAGACACTTGATTGAGAATTTCCAGACCCATGACTTCGCTTGCCGCTTCAACCAGCTGCGTTTGAGCGTCGGTGGGATAGTTGTCATGTGACGGAATGCTCCATCGGTCGTTGACCTGCTTGACCTGAAACGAGCTTTTTTTAGACGTCTGGGAATTGTACTTGACAATTTCCAAAGACGTCGCGTCGTTCGGGTTTTTGAAGTCCGGGAACAGCTGCGTTCCCAAACCGTTTTCGACGCTGTCAGCGGTTTGAATCGGGCGATTGACATACCAGCTGGCGCCAGCCGCCGCGACAGCCAGAATAACGAACAGCAATGTTTTCTTGAATTCTTTCATTTTAATATCTTCTGATTATTTGATTTGGCAACGTTGAATTACGACTTGAAACGAGCGAACGTCAGTTCTTTGTAACAGACGTTTTGCGGCGGCGTTTTTTGTTGACGCCCTCGTATTCGTCCATACGCCGTTTGATATAAACTGCGATAGCGATAATCAGCGGCAGAATCGGCGGCAGAATCACCGCCAGGAGCTTGCATTTGTCCTGCGCCCGGTTGATTTCCGTTCGCAGTTCCGTTTCCAGACGCTGAGTCTGCTGTTCCTTGTCGCGCTCAAACTGCTGTTTTTGCGCTTCAAATCGTTTGTTCAAATCGGCGGAGAACAGTTCCACCCGCTGCAAAACCTCCTGCTGATCCAAACCCTGTTCCCGAATCTGGCGGTTGAGCTTTTGCGTTTCTTCCTCAATTCGCTTTTTCTGCTGTTCGACTTTTTTGTCGTATTGAGCCTGCAAAGCCGCAACGTCTTTTTCTTTCTTTTCCCGCGCCTGACGGGTCAGATCGTTAATCAAAGTCAGCGTTCTGTGTTCCGGCCGATGAGAACGTATGTGACAGAACATATCTTGACCTGCAGCGCGGTCTATAACGTTAAGGACGAACGCGACGTTGTCGAATTTGAAATCTTCGTCCAAAACCTCGTTTCGGAGGCTGAAAAAGGCGTCGTGGAACAAGTCCAAATCTGCCGTTAAAATCACGTTGACGTTGTCTTGAGCGGCAACGGGCTTTTTCTCTGAGGGTTTATCGGCTGCATCTTTATCTGACTTGTCAGCAGCAGTCGTTTCAGCGACAGGACGCTTCCAGTTTTTACTTGTAATCCAGGCGGAAACGATTAAATCGCCGTGTGACGGATTGGGTTTAGCATCGAGATTAATTCCCGCTCTGGCGCCCATACGGTTAATCTTAAACAGTTTATTGCCGGGAACAAAGCCCGCTTTCGGACCGGTGCGAAGGAGAAATCGTTGTTCCAGATCGCGTCCCGTTTCGCCAGCGTTCTTTTTGACGTTGTCCATCAAAACAATCGAACCGGGGAAAGGCAGCAAAACGCGCTGCAGCCACTCTGTCGTGGGGGTGGATTTATTAAACGGTTCCGGTTCGCCTGCCCCGTAGTCAATGAAAATGAATTGGGCGGGAATGTCGGAAAAGCGGGGAATGGGATTGTACGGCTGATAGACGCAGCCGTCTCCGTTAAACTCAACGCCCAGCAAATCCCACAGCTTGTTGATGTCTCCCTTGGGCGGCGCCTGCTGCTGCATCATCATCGCCATCATCGGATTGCCCTGCGGGTGACGAGGTTCTGACGTGCCGGGAATAGTGTCAGCGGCAAAGTACGATAGCGGATCTTCAAAAATTGCCGTTGGCGTTCCCGCTTTAACCGCTTCGATAAAGTTATCCAGTTCGTCTGGGCTTAACGACGACGGCTGAACGCAAAGCAGCGCGTCCCATTCCGCCGGATTGATTTTCTCTTTAGGGTCAACCGATTCGACGTTGTAAGTCAGTTTTAATTCCTCAATGATTTTCCAGTCGGGAGTAGGACGCATGGCGGCGAAGTCAATTCCGCTGAAAAGTTGAACGTCCGTCTGGACGACGCCGATTCTTTTGCGCTGTTTTGAAGATACCGTTGCCAGAGCGCGTGACAGTTCATAGTCTACCGACATGCCCGGGTCAATATAGGGAATAATTACCTGTTCCACGCCGGAAGAAAACACGGCGGCAAGATAAATGTCTTCGGTTGTCAAAACAGAGCGGGAAATGTCCGCTACGCGTTTGGGGCGAATTCCGTACTGCTTTTCTGCCAGTAAAGCCTCGTCTGTCAGCGGCTTGATGTAATGAATATTGACGTCAAACCGCTTTCCTCCGCGGGAGCTGATTTCATGCAGAAGACGTTCCATCTGACCTTTAATCTGAACGTATCGCTGCGGGACTTCCGGGGAAATATACGCGTCAATTTTAACAGGACGATTGGGATCCATGTAATCAATAAGATTTTTGGTTGCCGACGCCATCGAATTGAGGCGCTCTTCCGTCAAATCAAACTGGACGTCGTGATTTTTCAACAGCCCCGCCAGCCCAACGACAAAAACGAACAAGCATACCGCTCGGATTATATAATGAATCGAACGATTCCAGGCATTGGCGCCGTCAGCCCAATGACGCCGGGAAATGAGAATCATGCAGACGTACAATGCCGCGACAGCGCAGCCGATGAAAAAGATTGTCGAGGACAGGGAAAACAGACCGCGTCCGAACGGGGCGAGCTGACCGGAAAAGCTCCAGTCGGAGAAAAACCGTCCCCATTTCTGGGAAAACAGGTTTGAACTCCAAACGGCAAACGTCAGCGGCGCGTTAAACGCTACGCCGAAAATATACGCCATGGTCAGGTTGGATGTTACAAACGACGCTGCCATCCCGATAGCGCACATTACCGCGCCTAAAAGCCAGTACCCGATAAACGTCGCGATAAACAGCCCCAAGTCCGGATTGCCCAGCCATTCCAACTCGCACAGCAGGCAAATCGCCGCGAAAAGCAGCGACGCAGTGTAAATCCCAATCGCAGCCAGAAACTTCCCGACGGTTATGTCGAAGTCTCGCGCCGGGAGAGTGAGCAGCAATTCGTCCGTGCCCCGCTGACGTTCTTCCGCCCAAACGCTCATCGTAATAGCGGGAATGAACAGGAGCATAATAAACGGATAAATCTTATTGAGCTGTCCCAGGTTGGCGAGGTTCATATTGAAAAACTCCGCCGGCCAGAACGCGGAAAACGCGCATAAAAGCACGAATACGCAAATAAACACGTATCCGGTTGGGCTGGAAAAGTAAGCGAAAAAGTTTCGCTTGAATACGGCTTGAGCTGCGTGGAAATTCATGGGGATGGTATGTTGAGTATGGTTAGTGGTATGGGGTTAGCGCTAAGCGCCTAGCGCCTAGTGCATAGTGCATAGGCGCAAAGCGCCTCACTAAGCGCTACTTCGTCAGCGCGCTAAACTGCTCTTCCAAAGTCTTTCCGTCTTTGGTCAGTTCGTCGACGGAGCCGTCGAAAACGAGGCGTCCTTCGTTGATAAACAAGACCCGGTTTGCCATGGCGGTTACTTCCTGTAAAATATGCGTTGACAGCAGAATCGTCTTGGTTTCGCCCAATAGTTTGATGGTTTCGCGGACGTCGTGAATCTGGTTCGGGTCAAGCCCGGCGGTCGGCTCGTCCATGATCAGAACGTCCGGCTCGTGCAGCAGAGTCTGCGCCATGCCAACGCGCTGTCGATACCCGCGGGAGAGTTTCCCGATCGGCTTTCCGATAACCTCGCCCAGCTTGCACAGTTCGATTACCTTTTCCATCTGACGCTTTAGGACTTTGGCGTCCATGCCGCGGGCGCGCCCGAAAAACGTCAGTAAAGACCGCGGGGTCATGTCGTAGTACAGCGGTCCGTTTTCCGGGAGATAGCCCAAATGTTTTGCCCCTTCAACGCGCTGGGTGGACATGTCAAAACCGGCGATTTTCGCCGTCCCGGACGATGGGGAGACGTACCCGGCCAGCATTTTCATCGTGGTGCTTTTTCCCGCCCCGTTTGGACCGAGAAAGGCGACGACTTCGCCTCGGCGTATGGAAAAACTCACGTCAGCCGCCGCCGCGAAATCTCCGTAGTATTTCGACAGCTTATCGGCTTGAATCATTAAGTCGGACATGGCGTTTGTAGGTGTTAGGTTCAGGCGAGCCGGGGTGCGTAAGCCCCCGGTAGGCGACGATAATTCGTCGCCTATAATTAGGAGTTGAATAGGAATAATACGTATTCCTGTTCCTCATTTATTATATATTATACTCATTCAAAAGATTCTTGCAAGGGCGCCGAGACGAGCGCTTTGCGTCGTGGAGTGCGGCGGCTTAGCGACCCGTACACGAACTGCGACGAAACCGATAATCATACCGGATCGCGGACGAAGTCCGCCAAAGAAAATTTTACCACAAAGAACACAAAGAAACAATCGGCGAGCGCTTTGCGGCGGAAGCCTCCAAAAAACTTTGAACTCGGCAATCCAACTGACCCTCTGGATCGCGGCTGTGTCAGCCGCTTTATTTCTTCCCCTTACGCACAACGTTTCCCTCCGATTTCAACGTATACCTTGTCTACTATTGACTTTTATTCTAATTCGGGTTTAATAACGTATATGGAAACAGAAAACAACAAAACAACAGCCGAAAACAGAAGCCACAAAAAAAGCAGACCGTCTGACTGGGAACGGTTTATGACAATATACACGTGTCTGTTGCCGATTGTTGTATGGGTTGTTATCGTCTGTCATTTTGTTATCCATAAACCGATGTGGTGCGAACACTTCGGCATTTTTATTCCGCTTCCTATTTATTTGCCATGCTCCTTATATTTATTATCCGTTTATATCAGTCTGTTTTTAGTTCCACTTATTTTTCTTGGAATACTAGTTTATGATTACTATAAGCATAAAGGAACAATAAAAAAGAGGTTATTAAATATAAGGGATAATCCTCGAAAAATTACGCTTAGTCGCGTTTGTACTCAATTTCATGATTCTTTTATTGGTGAGATTATTCACATATTTCTTTACTTTGTAATGCTGGGGATATTATTTCTATTGCACATTTTATATATGGAGAATTCTAATAGTTATGGCGGCTTAGCTGGCATTGCTATTGCAATGGATTATGCAGCATTGAATTATATTGTTCCGATTGTTTTAGCTTTAATCTTCCTTTATGTTCTAATTCGTCGGCTTAGTATATATTATGCACGTCGAATCAGAATATATAAACGTCAAAAAGACAAGAGAAAAGAGGCGCTGGAAAGAATAAGAAAAAATCGTCAAGATAACCCGCCGCTTCCGCCGGAAG
>JAZRTH010000748.1:0-3073 GCA_045651945.1 Thermoguttaceae bacterium | reverse complement strand
AAGGATATACGCTTCCGGTCCTGAGCGCCGACCGCTTTTTATTTGTGAATCTCTGTTCCGATGCCAGTGTTTGTGTAGATTTCCAACAAAAGGGAATGTCGAACGCCGCCGTCAATAATATGAACCTGTTTGACGCCTTTGTTGACAGTGTCAATACACGCCTGCAGTTTGGGAATCATGCCGGCGTCGACCACGCGTTCGTCAATGAGCGCCTGCGCTTCTTTGGAATTGAGCGAATTGATTAACGTTGCCGGATCGTCTTTGTCACGGCGAACGCCGTTGATATCCGTCAGGAAAATGAGCTTATCGGCATGAAGTCTTTGAGCGACAATATTAGCGGCGGAATCGGCGTTGACGTTGAGCTTTCCGCCGGAATTGGATTCGTCGTCCAACGCCATCGACGGAATAACCGGAATAACGTTTTTATATTCGACGAGATATCGAATGTAGTCTTCGTCAATGCGGGTAACTTCTCCGACGCTGCCCAGATCAAGGAGCTTGCCGTCGTCGCCATATAGTTTGAGCTTTCGACCAAACAGGACGTTGTGAGTGCGGAAATTGAGCGGTTCTGCATGTCCGCCGAGAATGGTAATCTGATCAGCCAGCTGTTCGTTCAGCTCGCGTCCAAGCGTTTTTTCGACAATAGACAACGTTTGCTCGTCTGTGTAACGTCTTCCCTGAACCCAAACCGGTTTAATACCCGCTTCCGCCATGGCGCGATTAATCGTCGGACCGCCGCCGTGAACGATAATCGGACGCATACCGACTGTTTCCATAAAGATGACGTCCAACAGCAGTCGCGACATGGCAACCGGATTTGTCATGACGGACCCGCCAAGTTTAATAACCGTAAATTTATTGCGGAATTCTCGAATCCATTGTAACGCTTCCAATAGCGTATTGGCTTTTTCGATGGCTTGCTGCATCATAGCTCCTAATCTCCTGACGTTTAGGAATTAAACAGGGACAAAAAACGCAAAAGTCAATTCATTTCTATCCCCTTTGCAGGGGTCGCGTTTTAGCCTGTATGATTTCTCTTTTGTAATGAGATCTATTATTATCGAAATAAATAAAAAGAAAATGGGCGTCAATGCGAAAAAGCCAGAAAAATTCAAAGAAACGTCCTGTTTTTTTAGAATATAGATAAAATTTTTAGTTTTGAGAATTTTGAAATGAAAAAATTTTCGAGAAAAATGCGGTATTTTGGAGAAAAACATGTTAGCGCTTATTGACAACAACCAAAAAAAGCGCTAAAACGTTATTAGTAGGTGCAAGTTAATTTGCTATTGTTAAATTTACTAGACCTGCGAATACAAAATGTATTTTGTATTATTACATTCATTTAAACACAACATTTCAAAAGATTATTTAAAAATGTAAAATAATTTTGCATTGGTTTAAAGACCGGGCAAGTTTATGACGATACATAAAGTACAAACAACTTAAAGAACTTTTTATGATGTTAAACGATTTCCTCAAACGATTCCCCAAAAACTTTTTAGACCTCGTTTTAATTGCGGTTCTCCACAATTCCAAAACTGGCGCTTTCCAAAACCCCTTGAGTATTTTCAATTAAATCGCTTAAGACGAGTCGCACGCGCGGCGTCCACTACGCGCCTGGCGGCTCGCGAGACGAGAACTTATCATCAACTCATTTACAAAAACCATTTCCCAGGACTTCAAAATTTCCTGTTTCCATAATCATAGAAACCGACTGAACGTCCCCGTTTCAGCAAGTTTCTTTAAAAGCGCTCCCCATAGAACGCGAATAAAACATCCTTCGCTTCCAGCTTAAAAATGAGATTTCGCCTTCCGCCCCCAGAATGCGTCAAAAAGGAAGCAATACAAAGCAATCAATGCGTTTTCCCTTATGCGTCCCCAATGCACGACTGAAAACGCTCTCCTCAACGAGAAGTTGATTGGCGCTTTTCTTTCTCGGTATCCGTTTCCCAACGGCGTCGTCGAGGGAGAAACACCCTTCGGCGACGCCGGTTCTTTCGCGGGTTAAAACCCACGGCTACAGATATTGAACCGCTAAAGCGGTTCTTAAGGAACGCAGACGTTATCAGAAAAGCGTATAATTTCGGCAAAAATTCGGAAGTTAAGTTTGAATAAAATTTAACCAACGGTTTTGCATAACGATAGGGTTAGGGTAATTGCGTTGGGACAAGGTCGGGGCTTGGACGAGCTGGCAACAATTCGTTCAACCCCGTCCTTTCCTTTTCCTTGCCTGCCCCCGAGCTGTAACTATAACTTCGTGAATCCCCCGCCTGAAAGGAACTGTTTTTATGAGTTCTATTGCCTGTAACAATCAATTCAATCTTGTCCTGGACGTTCAGGATAAAAACCCTCAATGTTTTCTGTCTGATTCCAACCAAATGCGAAAACTGTTAGTCAATCTGGTTCAAAGCGCGATACGTTACTCCTCTGATCAGATTGTTCAAATCTCTGTCCGCGTTGAGAACGACGAGTCCGGCTTAAAACGCATTTCTTTTAATTCTCCAGACGAGGCTGCTTCTGAGGTCGATTCCTGCTGTGAGAATCCGGATCCGGACAATCAGACGTGTTGTTCACGCATACCTTCTGTGAAACCCGTTACGATTGATTGCAGCCGATTTGAATTTCCTCCCTGTACGATACTGATTGTTGACGATTTGGGCGAGACGCATTTGGCGTTGGCGCAGATTCTTAAACCATACCATTTCGGATGGATTCACATCTACAACGTTGACGAAACGCTTGATAAGGTTCAGCGTTATTTTCCTGACCTGATTTTGATGGACGTTTGTTTCCCCGGTTCTCGACAAACGCAGATAATCCAGCAGATTCGCGCGTGGGAACAATCGCTTTATCAAGCCGCAAACGCGACAAGACGAAACAGCTTAACCGCGGCGCCTAACGCGGCAGGAATTATCCCGATTATCGCTTTTTCTTCATACCTCGATTCCACTCAAGACGATCAGCTTTTGGCGTCTGGATGCAGCGACATCCTCCATAAACCGCTTTCTCCCGAATCGCTTGTAACAATGCTGGCTAAATGGCTCGGAGCCTGGGAAAAGCCAGAGGAAGAAGT
>JAZRTH010000747.1:0-1127 GCA_045651945.1 Thermoguttaceae bacterium | reverse complement strand
GGACACGCCTGTTGGCATATAACCGTTGACGGAACGTCGATTCTTATCGACCCGTTTTTTGCGTCGGAATCCATTCGTAAAATCGGCGAAGCGCTGCCGGTCGACTATATCCTTTGCACTCACGGACACGCTGACCATTGTTCAGACGTCGTCTCGATTTGCAAACTCCATCCCAACGCCGTTTTAATCGGCTGTGTTGAACTGGTCAACTGGTTCGGGAAAAAGGGCGTCCGTTCGCTGGAGCCTGGCAACCCCGGCGGGACAATCAAGACGTCTTTCGGCTCTGTTACATTTACCTTCGCGTCTCACTCCAGCCAAATGCCAGACGGCTCTTACGGCGGAATTGCCGTTGGATTTGTCGTCAACACAAAAGAGGGGGTCGTCTACATCGCGGGCGACACCGGATTTTTCGGCGATATGGAATACATCGGACGCCCCGGACTCAAAGCCGCGATCGTTCCCATTGGCGATCGCTTTACCATGGGGCCAGAACAAGCGCTTGAGGCAATCAAACTTCTCAAGCCGGAGGTCGCCATTCCGTCACATTACAGCACCTGGGCGCCAATTGAACAAGATGCAGACAAATGGGCAAGGGAAGTTCAAAATCAAACGTCCTCGCAGCCGCTGGTATTTCAACCCGGAGAAAGCAAAGAAATTTAACGTTTTAATCGCGTCATGGAACAGCAGCAAATTGGGAAATACGTTATTGACAGAACCATCGGTCGCGGCGGCATGGGCGTCGTTTACGCAGCGCACTCCACAGACGAGTCCGATTTAAACCCGCTTACCGGCGCAGTCGAAGAAGTCGCTCTGAAGACGCTAACTCTGCACTCCGCCGAACCGGAAGAGCGCGCTCAGGAAATCCAGCGCTTCGACAAGGAAATTACCGCTCTGCGAATGATTGACCATCCCAACGTCGTTCATATTCTTGGCTTCGGCGTTGAAGACGAATTGATGTACTACGTCATGGAACTGGTCGATGGCAAATCGCTTCACGACGTCATTAAAAAGGGAATGCTCTTTTCCTGGGTTCAGACTCTGGCAATCGCCAAGCAGCTTGTTTCCGCCATTTCCTACGCCCATGCTCGAGGAATCATTCACCGTGACATCAAGCCGGGCAACATTAT
>JAZRTH010000746.1:0-1459 GCA_045651945.1 Thermoguttaceae bacterium | reverse complement strand
TGGTATGGTTGGCGTAGTACACGCGCTGACACGTGTCCGGCTGACAGCCTTCCCAGCTGACCGACACGCCGCTGAGAAACCGTCCCAGCAGAGCCAGACCAAGTCGTGCGACAGGAATATCCAATTCGCATAAGTTCATATTAAAAATGTAATTTTGAGCTTTTAAGGAGTGGTTTTGAGTTAGGAATTAGGAGGGAGGAGTGAGGAGTTGGCGCAAGCGTTTCACAAAATCCTCTCTCGACTATTCCTCATTATTATATTATAGTATAATCACATTTTGGGATTTTGTCAAGTAGAGTTGCACCCCGTTTAAATTCGTAATGCGTAATGCGGAATTCGGAATTACGCAAGCGGTCGTCTCAAGATGTTCTATGACGTCATTTTTTTGACTATTTTTCTGATATAACGGCTTGCTTTTAATAAAAGACTCTTGTAAAATTAGGATTTGAGCAGTAAGGAGTTCTTGGTGCGTGGGGATAAACGATTTAAAAAATTCCTAATTCCGCATTCCGAATTCCTCATTCCCTACTGCCTACTGCCTATTGCCTACTGCCTAACCCCCCATGTTTGCCCGTTTTTTCATCGACCGCCCGATTTTCGCGTGCGTTATATCCGTAGTTATTGTTATTTTAGGCGCGCTGGCGTACACCCAGCTGCCGCTGGCTCTGTATCCGAACGTGTCGCCGCCGAGCGTGTTCGTTCGGGCGTCGTATCCCGGGGCGGACCCGCAGACGATTGCCAACACGGTCGCCATTCCTCTGGAAGAGCAAATTAACGGCGTGGAAGACATGCTCTATATGACAACGTCGTGTCAGAACGGGGCGGTGTCGATTAACGTTACGTTCAAAGTCGGAACGGACTTGAACATGGCGCAGGTTCTCGTTCAGAACCTGGTGGGAATTGCCACGCCGAAACTCCCGGAAGCGACGCGTTCTTTGGGCGTTACAACGAAAAAGCAAAGCCCGACGACGATTCTGTACGTCAACCTGTATTCTCTCAAAAAGGGAACCGTTCGCGAAGGCGGCAAGCTGGTCAAAGACGTCGACGAAGACGGAAACGTCTACTATCACGAAAAGACGTTTGAGAACCCCGAGGACAACGAGCCGTATTACGACATGCTCTATTTGAGCAACTATCACCGGCTTCACATTCGAGACGTCATTGCCCGACTTTACGGCGTCGGGGACTCCAACATCAACGGCGAAAAAGAGTACAGCATGCGAATCTGGCTTGACCCGGACAAGATGATGACGCGCGGCGTGTCGGCGTCGGAGGTCTCGGCGGCTATCAGCAAGCAGAACGTGCAGGTCTCCGCCGGCATGCTGGGTCAGCCGCCCATGACGGAATCGACCCCGTTTCAGTATATTCTTTTGGCGAAGGGGCGTCTTGTCAACGAGCGCGAATTCGGGAAGATTGTCATTCGCACCAACGCAGACGGCGGGAAGGTTCTGCTCAAAGT
>JAZRTH010000745.1:0-3253 GCA_045651945.1 Thermoguttaceae bacterium | reverse complement strand
TGCGCCGACTTCGTCGAAACGGAGGTATTGTTAATCTGATGAGTATTGTCAGGCTGAACCTCTGACGGTTTGTTGTCAACAAAAGCCCCTGCATCTTCCGAACTGACAGGCGGCTGCAGCGGTTCGTTTTCTGTCGGAGGTATTTCTGGAAACTGCGTAAAGGATTGAGGAATGGAATTGAATTCCAGCGCCTTGCCTTTTTTTACTGGCGAACCGAAAAGCGAGGGAGTGCGCCCGCCTGGGGTTATCGAGACAACGCTTCGTTTCAATCCCGGGGTTTCCGGCAAGAATTCGGATTGCCGTTGGTTGGGCTTCCAAATGTAATCCAAAATCATAACGGCAAAAAATAACAAGACTATTGGAACTGCCCAAGACAGGCGATCTTTCCAGATTTTCAATTGAGATCGCGCCGGGAAATACCATTTTGTCATTGACAACTCGCTTGGACGCATGCCTCGTTCTTCTGCGGCTATGTAAAGCGCCTTTGTTAACTCCTGTGGCGTTTGATATCGCAATTCCGGTTTTTTTGACATGCAGCGCATGATTATGTCTGCCAGAGAGTCCGGAACGTCAGAACGTTCATCCTGGACGTTTGGAGGAGTGTCGCCTTGATGACTGAGCAGTTTTTGCAGACCGTTGCCCTCTGGATACGGCGGGTTGGCGGTAAGCATAAAAAACATTGTACAGCCCAACGAATAGATATCGGAACGAATGTCGACGTTTCGCGGGTCTCTGGCCTGTTCTGGAGAAATGTAGTCAAATGTGCCAAGCGTTACGCCAGTTTGGGTCAGATCATTTTCAGGCGCATTGGAACCTCTTTTCAGCCCAATGTCTTTTGCCAGCCCAAGGTCAATAATTTTTGCCGTTCCATCGTCCGTAATAATAACATTGGACGGCTTGATGTCTCGGTGAACGATGCCCTTTTGATGGATGTGTTCCAGCGCCGCCGACAGCTGAATGGCGTACGACAGCGTTTCTTCTATTGTTAAAGGACCCGTTTTTTCTTTAACCCGAAGGTTAATGCCTGGAATATATTCCATGGCAAGGTATATTCGTCCATTTATTTCGCCAAAAGAATAAACGGTAACGATATTGTCGTGATGGAGTTTGGCAGAGGCTTTTGCTTCAATGATAAACCGTTCCCGAAATTCCCCGGATTGTTGATTGGGAGTCAGAACTTTTAAGGCGACGTCTCGATCCAGAAGCATGTCTTTTGCCAGATAAACGTCTCCCATTCCGCCGCCGCCGATTTTCTTCTGGACGTGATAAATGCCAAACTCTTTATTGGTTAAATCGTAGTCAAATGGAGAACTGGCGCTATTAACGAGTTTTACATTCTCATTAGACGCTTTATGCGCTGATGACGATTTATAGTTTAAGGAATGAGAGCCGGAGCGTTCCTGATGATTGTTTCCATCTCGAACAACGGTTGCATCAGACGAGATCGTGATTGCCGCTTCAGGCTGTATAAAACCAGAACCGACGGGTCCCGTTGTCAGAACCGAAGATTTATTTCCCGAGTCAACGGACGGCGCAGAGGGAGACAAATTAGCCGTCAGAGCGCTGCTTTGTTCAGTTGCAGCGTTCCCATTGCCGACGTTTGCAGGCGGCGCCGTTGTAGACGAT
The DNA here is from genome assembly GCA_045651945.1 of Thermoguttaceae bacterium. GTDB lineage: Bacteria > Planctomycetota > Planctomycetia > Pirellulales > Thermoguttaceae > RUG11551. The sequence goes on along the minus strand of JAZRTH010000745.1, from coordinate 1,627 downwards.
TTGTGGATTTCCGGATTGGACGACATGACAGGGTAGTAATTAGCAATTAGCAATTGGCAATTGACGCAAAGCGATCGCATAGCGCCACTCTATATATATTTTGACGTTTATTTACCTTGTTGTCAAGAATTATACTATAAAATTTCCAAAATTTTTGGGATTTTTCAGGAAACGCTTCGGATTAAACGATAAAATCTGCGATTTTACTTAAAATTTGGGATTCTTTTCTGATTGGACTATTGAAAAAGCCTTCAAACAATGTATAATTTAATTAGCAATTGTCAATTAGCAATTGTCAATTATTTAAGGCGCTTTGCGCCAATTGCTAATTGCTCATTGCTAATTGCTCATTTACGAAAGATTTCCCATGTTAAAAAAACTGTCAGTACAACTCAGCCAAATCGTTTTTTTTCTGTTCGTTACGCTGTATCCTGTTTTGAGTTTGGCGGCTAGAGCAAAACCAGAACCGGCTGGACCTGAAGTTACCCCGCCGGGATGGTCTGCTTATATGTCAGCGTACATGCTGGTTGTTCTTTGCATCGGTCTGGCGTTGATGGTTACTTGCTCTCCTATCCATCGCCGGGATAAACCGCTGCGAAAAGATTAAGCGCTCAACGTGAAAAGCAAATCCAGAGAAAACAAAGGCGAATTGCATTCTGCAGGCTGGCTGTCAATAATTATTCTGATCGCTTTTGCCGTTCGCCTTTTGGTCGCAATATGCTGGGACGTTTATTACGCTCATGGCGGTTTTGTCTATGGCGATAGCGACGGGTATTGGACGCTCGCTCAAAATATCGCGTCAGGTAAGCCGTACGAGTATTACGGTCGCCAGATTTTTCGCATGCCCGGCTATCCGTTGTTTCTGGCGGCGCTTCAGGCAATTTTCGGGACAGACGTTCCCATTCTTTACGGTCGAATTGCTGGCGCGGTTTTAGGTTCTTTTTGCGTCTGGCAGACGTGGGCTCTGGCTCGGCTTCTCAACGGGGAAAAATCGGGCTTGATCGCAGCTGCCGTTGTCGCCGTTTATCCGGAATTCGTTCTTATCAGTCCCCTGATTTTGTCGGAAACGCTCTTTTCCGTTTTTCTTCTGGCGCAGATGTACTTTTGGGTTCGATGTTTTATTTCTGCCCGCTGGCAAGACGCGGTTTGGATGGGGTTGTTTGGCGGTCTGGCGACCCTGGTTAAACCAGGATGGATTCTGCTTACTCCCGGAGCGCTGGCGGCTCTTGGGCTGTATCGGCTTTGGACGAAAACGACGTCCAAAAAGCTGTTTTTGCAAGGCATTGCGTCAATTGCAGTTATGTTTCTTGTTCTGCTTCCATGGGCGTATCGGAACGTGCGAATTTCAGGTCGATGGATTTTCACGACGCTACAGGGCGGGCCGTCTCTTATGGACGGTTTGAATCCGGACGCCGACGGTTCGAGCAATATGTCGTTCATGCCAGCCGTCTATGAACGATTTGGCGCCAAAGCCAACGGACAGGTCGCCAATATTGAACAGGAGCTTCAAATCGACGACTACACTCGCCGCGCCGCTTTGAACTGGGCAAAGTCCAATCCCGGCAAGGTCTGTCATCTGGCATACGTCAAACTGGCGAGAACGTGGTCTCCATTTCCCAATCAGCCG
>JAZRTH010000744.1:0-5658 GCA_045651945.1 Thermoguttaceae bacterium | reverse complement strand
GGCGTTCAAAATGGAACACATCAATCGACGTACAATGCTTTCAGCCACTGCGGCTGCGGCAGCAAGTACACTTTTCATTTCAGACCAAGCGAAGGCGGAATGCCCCAGCAAGGCTAAACAATGCCCAAAGAAAGGAACTCAAATGGCTGACGGTTACAAAATTGTTGACGGCGTTAAAGTCTATGACAACTCTTACTTCTATGACGCAGACGGCAAATTCCTCGCCGGACGCGCCAAGGATGCGTACATGGAAATGTTCGATCGCTTCGGCTATCCTTACCCGAAGGGATTCCGCGACAACGCCGAATTCTGGGTTCTGGAAGGCGGCATCGGCGATTTCGCCCGCGTCGGCATGGGCGGGATCATTTGGCTTAACCGCAACGAACCGGGATTCAGCTATTTCGGACACGACATTTATCTGCTCCCGTTCCAGATGATTCCGGAACACTCCCATCATCCGACCAAGTACCCCGCCAAGATGGAATCCTGGCACGTTCGCTACGGAAGCATCTACAATTTTGCCGAAGTCGGCGAAGACAACCGTCCGTTCCCGGTTCCCGTTCCGGAAAGCCAGCAGCCGTTCACTCATCTGAAGCACTATGAAGAACTTCACGTCGGCGACATCAGCCACCTGGCTAAGCTGGAATCCTGGCACTGCATGATGGGCGGACCGCAAGGAACCATCGTTACCGAATACGCCAACTATCACGACGGCGACGGTCTGCGTTTTGCGAACCCCAAGGTTACGTTCTGCTAATTTGTTAGTTAGGCAGTAGGCAATAGGCAGTAGGCAGTAGTAAAGATTAGCAACTACAACCTACTGTCTTTTGTCTATTGTCTATTCCATATAGTCTATTCCATATAGTCTATTCCCTATTGCCTATTGCCTATTCCCAATTCCCTACTGCCTACTGCCTACTGCCTACTGCCTCATCCCCCATGTCTTTTCGCGACGAATTTCCAATTTGTGAGAACATCTGCTATTTCAACAGCGCTTCATTAGGTCCTTTTTCCCGCGCTGTATTCAAGGGTATGATGGATTGGGCGCAGCAGTCGACCTATGGGGCGTCTAAATACTGGCCGCAGTGGTACGAGAAAATGCTCCGCGCCATTCCTCTGTCAGCAAAGCTGGTCAACGCTCAGGACGATGAAATTGCGTTGACGCGTTCCACTTCTGAGGGGCTGAAAATCGTCGCGGAAGGGTTGCCGTGGGAGCCGGGCGACAACGTCGTCTTTCCGGACAACGAGTTCCCCGCCAATATCTACCCGTGGACGTTTCTCGCCAATCGCGGGGTGGAACCGCGCCGAGTTCCGCTTCCAGACGGCAAACTGACAGCCGCGGCGTTGGAACCGTACATCGACAAGCGCACGCGGCTGGTTTCCGTCAGCTGGGTGAGCTATTGCACCGGCTGGCGCGCTAATATCAAGGAAATCGCCGAGATGGTTCATTCTCACGGCGCGCTGTTGTGCGTAGACGGCATTCAGGGCATGGGCGCGTTCCCCTTTGACGTCCAGGATACAGACGTCGACTTCCTGTCCGTCGGGGCGCAAAAATGGCTTTTGAGCGCGCAAGGATCCGGGTTCTTCTACTGCAAAAACGCGGTCAACGGCTTGCTGAGAAACATCAATTTCGGCTGGGCGTCGGTGGAAAATCATACAGACTTTTCCCGTTCCGACTGGCCGGAAATGAAAAACGCTCAACGGTTTATGACCGCCACCACCGCCACGCCCGCTTGGCTGACGATGACCGATTCTCTGGAAACCATCGTCAAGTACGGGCAGGAAACCATTACAAATCAGATACTTAAAACCCGCCGGTATTTAATCGAACGGCTTCAGCAGCTCCACGTCGAATTTAAAACAGATATTTCACCCGAAAACGATTTGCTTCACGGTTCCGGTATAATTTTCTTTAGAATTCCTGAAATTGATGAAGAAAAACTCGCACTTATTGCTCAAAATTTCGTAGAAAAAGGAGTAGAACTGACGAATCGCAGTGGAGGTTTTCGGGTTTCCGTACATGGATTTAACAACAATTCAGACGTTGACCAACTAATTGACGCGATACAACAGTCAATATTATAATATGCAACAATCCCCCCCCGGTTTTTTCGGCTGGAAATGGCAGCTGGCGTTTTTTATCGTTGTATTTGTTGAAGTGTACTATATGTTTCAGTACTCGTCAACATACGGCGTTTTGAGTCTTCTGACGTTGATTTTGGGGTCGATTATTTTGGGTATTATACTTATGCGTTGGGAAGGCTCAATTTGTTGGGCGCGAATCCTCTACTTAAATCAGCGCGGTATGCCTACAACGGACGAAATGCGAGACGGCGTTTTGATTCTCTTTGCCGGCATAATGATGATCATTCCAGGACTGATAACGGACGTTTTAGGTCTGTTGTTGTTTTTGCCGCCAATTCGCTGGGTTGCTCGCAAGTTGTTTTTACATAATCTGTACTTTGAAGTTCCTTCAGGAATGGAATCGCATTTTCGGATGTACTCGTTTCAAAACAACGCTCAACGCGAGCAACAGGACAATTCGTCAGAACAAGACCAGTCAGACGAATTTGAGTACGATAACCGCTCGTCGTTTGACAACAATCAAGACGTTCAAATTATAGACGTTAAGGCGACAGACCCCAAGGAATCGTCCAAAATTTTGGAAAACGAGAACAAGGAAGAGGACAGTACAGAGCAGGAATCAAAAAGCAAGAAACAGAATGACGACGCTTAATTTGGTGTAAATAGCTTTACTGTTCTTTCCTATTTTCTTACAGACTTCCATATCGCCCTTGATTTTTTAACAAAAAGTGTTATTATAGATAAAGTCGTTTTTGCTGTCGACAATCAAATTCCGTAAGATCGGTAATTTGAATCGAAATTGTCTTTCAGCGCAGTAACCAGATAATGCCGCCTCACAGCGGCGTTCCACCCTAACCAAAAAGTATTATGAGTCAATTCAAAACACGCAACCTGACAAGCGTTATTTTGGCGCTTGCAGTCGTTTTTTTCTGCACGCTTTCCGCGTCTTACGGCGAAGAGGGGCTTCGCGAACCCAATGCGATGGATAAACAAATCGCCAGAATAATCTCCATTCTCATGCCGCACGAACATCTGTCTTTGGCGGGTAAAACCAAAGAAGAACTCGATATGATTAATGCTCAATATTCCGAACGCTGGCTGGACAATTTCATCAAAACGCTGGATTACCAAAAAGCGTATTTTCTCAAGTCTGACATTGAAGCGTTCAAAAGACAGGCTCCCAACATGCCAGGATGGCTGGAAAAAGGCGACATCCGTTTTGCGTACATCATTTTCAAGACGTATCTCATTCGCCTTGACGAACGCATGCAGCAAGTTCAGGAACTGCTCAAACAGCCGATTGACTTTACAATTGACGAAACCATCTGTCTGGATCGTGACAAACTTGACTATCCCAAAGATTCTGCTGAGGCTCTGGAACGCTGGCGTAAAAGAGTCAAGTACGATCTTCTCATTTTGAAAGTTGACGACAAAGAAGGTCAGGAAGCCATCGACAAGCTGTCGCGTCGATACAAGAGCTTCCAGAAGCGCATGCATCAAACGGACTCCAACGAGTTGCTGGAAATGTATCTTACCGCAATGACGACTTCGTTTGACCCGCATACGACGTACATGTCTGCCAGCACGTTGGAAAACTTTGAAATCAACATGCGTCTGGAACTGGAAGGCATCGGCGCTACGTTAGGTTCGGAAGACGGCTATACGATTATCAAGCACCTCGTTCCCGGCGGAGCGGCTGAAAAAGAAGGTTCTCTCAAGGTCGAAGACAAAATCATCGGCGTTGGTCAGGGTGCGGACGGTCCGTTTGAAGACGTAGTCGACATGAAGCTGGACGACGTCGTCAAAAAGGTTCGAGGCAAAGCCAATACGGTTGTTCGTCTGGAAGTTTTGCCGGCAGACGGCGGAAAAACCAAAGACACCAAAATCACCCGCGCAAAAATTGAACTGAAAGACTCTGCCGCCAAAGGCAAGGTTTTCGAAGCGGGAACCAAACCCGATGGAACGCCTTATAAAATCGGCGTTATCGATTTGCCCAGCTTCTACGCTGACATGAGCGGCATGCGTAACGGAAAAGCCGAATATCGCAGCACCACTCGCGACATGAAACGCATTCTGGAAGACTTCAACGCTCAAGGCTGCGACGCCTGCATTGTTGACCTTCGCGCCAACGGCGGCGGATCGCTTCCGGAATCCATCAATACAACCGGTTTGTTTATCAAGACCGGACCGGTCGTTCAGGTTAAAGGACCCAGCCGTTCCAGATCGTCCGTGAACGAAACCAACTTCAAAATTGATTGCTATTCTGATCATAATTCCGACGTAACCTGGGACAAGCCTCTGGTTGTTTTAATCAGCAAGTTTTCCGCTTCTGCCAGCGAAATTTTCGCCGGCGCAATTCAGGATTACGGGCGCGGCTTGATTGTTGGCGACCATTCCACTCACGGCAAAGGCACTGTTCAGAGCCTTTTGCCTTTGGGCGAAGCGTTGTTCTCCATTGGCGCAGCTCCGAAGATGGGCGCGTTGAAGGTTACGATTCAGCAGTTCTATCGTCCGGACGGCGACTCGACTCAAAACCGCGGCGTTCTGGCTGACGTTGAGCTTCCTTCAATTACTACTCACATGGACGTTGGCGAGTCTGATCTGGATTACGCTCTGGCGTTTGATCAGGTTCCTGCTCAGACGTATCAGAAATTCAACCTCGTTCCTCGCAATGTTGTTCAGTACCTCAAACAGGCGTCAGCCGCCCGCTGCGCTCAGAGCGAAGATTTCCAAAAGACAGTTAAGAAGATTGAATGTTACTTGAAAAACAAGGATAAGTCCAACATCACGCTTAACGAAAAGAAATTCTTCGAAGAACGTTCTGAACTCATTCCGGAAGAGGAAGAGAAAAAGCAGCTTGAAGACACCATTAAACAGGATGGAATTGATATCGAAGAAACTCCGTATCTGCGAGAAGCTCTCGATATTACCGCGGATTACGTCAAGGCTCTGCAGTTTGGCGTTGGGAACATGCCCAATCCTGGCGCGGTCAAAGCCCCGCAAACTCAGAACAATTCCAATTATCCGACTCCACAGCCCGCTTCCGCGCTGTAATCGGCAAATTGTTTAACCCTCTTAAAATGTCATAAAACCGCCTCGTTTTTACGAGCGCGGTTTTATGCGATTAATAATCAAATATAAAACATGGAAGACGCCGTTACTACTATTGCCGCTATTGACGTTGGTTCCAATTCCATACGCATGAACCTTGCTCAGGTCGAATCAACCGGAGAATTCGAGTCTTTCGGTCAGTACAACAAATCCGTTCGACTTGGTCAGGACACGTTTTGTTCATCTCGAATCAGCAACGATTCCATGCGGACGTCTGTCGCGATTTTTCGAGACTACAAAAAGATTCTGGAAAAGTATAAGGTCCAAAACGTACGCTGCGTTGCGACAACCGCCGTTCGCGAAGCGCTTAATTCAGACGTCTTTCAGGATCGAATTTACAATGCCTGCGGAATTCCGGTGGAAATCCTTGACCCGTCAGAAGAAAGCCATTTGATTCTTTCTGCTGTAAGTTATTCCCTGTCTGATAAATCCGTTTTGGAAAAAGGACGGGTTCTGCTGGTC
>JAZRTH010000743.1:0-1733 GCA_045651945.1 Thermoguttaceae bacterium | reverse complement strand
AGCCGCCTTGAGCGTTCCCTGTTCGGTAAATCCGCGCAGACTGATTTGATAGACAACCCCTTTCGCCAGCCAGTCCGGCGACTTTCGAGCGGTTTTATCGTGAAACGATTCCGCCGACGCAGCGCCGGTCCAGTTCATCGCGCCAGCGGCAATCAGCCCCAACGAGGACGTTTTAATAAAATTTCGACGCGTACAGTTATTCATGTTTGGTCCTTTCTTGGTTTATGAACTCTTTTTTGTTTCTTATTATAAGATGTTAAAGAATGAATTGCAACTGGGCGCCAGTACATATTTCCTCCCCGTGTTAAAGTTTTTTGGAAAGGGGAGTTTGTGGGGAAGAACCTTTTTTTCAAAAAAGGTTTTCCCCTCTTAATTAAACTTGAAAAAACTTCCCTAAAAAGGGAGCCAGCTTGCTGGCGACCGAAAGTTTTTTCAAGTTGTCGAAGTATCTTGAGAGTTTCATTCTTTCGTCGGGACGACGGGCGCCTCGCCGCCGACCGTTCGCGGGAAGTAGACTGACATGGGACTTAGTCCGCGGTTTGCCCAGGAGTAGTACGGAATAGCGCAGCAGTCGATATCGCGGGTTGTTACAGTTCCGTTTTCACCTCGAACGCATTCCTTGAGCGTTCCCTTAACGGTCATAACGCCGTTGAGCAGGTCAGAGCGGAATTCCGTTGACAGCGGAGCGTCGTCTGCAAGGACGATAGCGTGAAGGTTGCTCGGGGCTTTGCCGGTTTCTTTGACGACGCAGTCCTGAACTTCAACGCAGTAGACCAAGGGACCGCGCTGAATGCAGGACAGTCCAACGTCCGCCTTGACGCGTTCGTCTGTTACAACATGGAGCGTTTGCATCGGGAAGTTGACCATAAACGAGTCTCCTGCCTTCCACGTTCCGCTGAGAACGAAGTAGCCGGTTTCCTGCTTGACGTCTTTGCCTTCTGCGTCGCAGGTGGGCTGCTGGGATTTGTCAAAATTGATAAACGAGTGCAGATGGTTCCCGTCGACTTCCGGGACCGCTTCGCCGACTGACCAGCCGGGGATTCTCGCCTTGACGGTATAGTCGCCGTCGGTCAAAACGGTAACCTTGACCGCGCCGTCCCACGGGTATTTCGTTTCGACTTTAATCTTGACGTCTGCGGGTTTACCGTCAACGGTAACGCCTTTCAATGTCGCCTCAGACTGGGCATACAGATTGATATAGACGCAGTTGTCTTTCACAGCGTACATATAGCCCGGCATGGACGGCAGGAATCGCGACAGGTTGCTGGGGCAGCAGGAGCAGCCGAACCAGGCGGCGCGGTCGCGGCCCTTGGAGTCGTCCAAAACGTTGGGATAGAAGTAATGATCGCCGTCGAGGTTGATTCCGGACAAAACGCTGTTGTAAAGCGAGCGTTCCAAAACGTCGATGTACTTGCTTTCGCCCGTCCAGAGGAACATACGGTGATTCCAGTACACGTTGGCGATGTTGGCGCACGTCTCGCAGTACGCAGTGTCGTTAGGCATGATGTAGCTGGCTTCAAACGCTTCTCCGTGACGCGTTGACCCGATTCCGCCTGTTACATAGAGTTTGGATCCGACAACGTTCTTCCAGATGGCGTTAATCGCCTTGACGTAGGCCGCGTCGCCGGTCATGGCGGCAACGTCTGCCATCCCGGAATACATGTACCCGGCGCGGACTGCGTGTCCGAATGCCTCCGTCTGTTCGACAACCGGCTGATGATCCTGATAATGCC
>JAZRTH010000742.1:0-3168 GCA_045651945.1 Thermoguttaceae bacterium | reverse complement strand
AATTTTTAAAAAAATTAAAAATTTTCGAAAAAAATGACCATTTAAGGCTTCATTCCTCTATTATTTAGTAATAGTTCAGATATAATATATGGGAACATTTGTGATTGATCTAAGAAGCATTGTCAAGCGTCTTAAATCAATCGTAGGATTACTGTGCGTCAGACGCGAAAGCAGTCGTCAGTCGCCATATTAAGATTTTCACCTTTGAGACCGCAGCTTTATACGTAATAGGCTGCAAAAAACGCCATGAAATTGAACCACTCAAATTTGGTAGCCGGAATCACGCTGTTGTTCATCCTTAGCGCCACGCCCTCCTACAGTCAAGAGCCGACCAACAAGACTCTTGACAACATAACATCATACACCGAGCTTGCTTCCTGGCTTGAAAAGAATCCGCCTGAGGTAGTTTCTTTGTCAGGTATCACAGGACAACGCTATTTGTCGGAATCGCTTACGACGTTGCGTAAAAATGTCGATCATCTTCGCAATTACCTGCGAACTAACGGCAATATCGGAGCTAAATGGAGCAACGTTCTGAATCTGGAAGAATTGCGAACGGCAATCTACCAAAATTCTCCAAACCTGGAAACGTTAGAAAAAATCCACAAACGTTTTCATTCCCATCAGTGGGGACTTGAAGTAACAGAGATTCGTCAAGTCGCAAAAGGACTTACTGACTACATGCTTTTACGGATGACTATCGAAGAAGAAATCGATCTTTCAGAAGGTCTGAAAGAAGCGATTGGTCGTTTGGTCGCAGTCTTGAAAAATACAAACAATCCAGCTTTCGATACTACAACAGAAATCAACGAAATCGTCAACTGGCTGGAAGGCAATCGACAAGCGCCAGACGTCTGCCAGGCAGTAAGACGTTTAACCCCCAAATACAACCTCTACGCTGAGTTGTCAGACAATCTCGTTTTAAAGTTTTTAGGTCGACCGATTGACCAGACGCAAATGGTAACAGAATACATTGTTGGCAGACCTCAAAGCGGAAAGGTTCACACCGTTGGAGAAACCGTTGGACGTTTTAATCCAGACCCGAACAAAATCAACCTGTCCGTTATTCTTAATGGAGAAGCCAGCGGAACCATGGTTTCACAAGCGCGTAACGTCTCGGTTTCGTCAAAGTCCAATAACAAACTTTTTGCTATCAAAGACATCTTTTTCGACGGCAATCTGTTAACCAGTCCCCCAACGCGTTCCAACGTCAAGATTAATTCAACCATTTCCGGCATTTATGCGCCTGGAGGGCTTGTCCAGTCCGCTGCTACCAATCGAGCGTATGAAATGAAACCGCAGGCAGACGCAGAAGCTGCATACAAAGCTCGCGTACGCATCGAAAACTCCATGAACAAACAAATCAACGAAATGGTTTCCAAAGCAAACGCCAGATACAAGCAGACTTCTGAGCTGTATCGAGCCAGAGGGCTTTATCCAAATCCGTTTGACTGCAGCACAACTGAGCATGAGCTTAAATTCAACGGGTTTGTTTCTGACGGCATTCCTGTTATTTCAAGCCCCATTCCAGAAACCCCAGAGAAATCTGACGCTTTCGTTGCAGTTCATCAGTCTGCGTTTATGGAATGCAGCAAAACCATGCTCGGAGACCTAAAAGCAAATCAGAAGGTGTTTATGGCTATTGCCAAGAGCATGCTTCCAGAAGAAGCTTATAACGAGCTGGTAAAAAGAGCCGAGAAAAATAAAGAGAATAACACAGCTCTCTCAAACGGCTATATTTACTTCAACGATCAGTACCCGGTTAACGTCCAGTTTACCAATAACACAATCGTCATCGACCTTCGAATTGAAGCTTTCCAGAGTAAAGACGGTTCATCTCCTCAGGAAATTCCCATGAACCTTACGGTAACATATAAAATCGACAAAATCGATGATAATGGCGTATGGTTTACCAGAATCAAAGATCCTGAACTGATTCCACGCGATTTTGAAACGGGAACTCGTAAATTAACTGCTCAAGAAACAACTCTTCGAAATCGTCTCCAGGGAGATTTTAAAGAAGCCTTCCCGGACCATTTCCAGATTAAACCCCGGAAACTCGAGAGAAAAGATACTGACAATCCCGATTCGGTTCAAGTAGTCGGAACGTTAAAGCCTGTTTCAGCCAAAGCGGCGAACGGCTGGCTGACTATCAACTGGCTGCTTCAGGAATAGATTTTACCTGTTGCGAGGGAACGGTGAAATAACAACAAATCGCTTTAATGTACAATTACAATTATGCGTTGTACATTAAAGCTCACAAAGTCCCTAAAACAATTAACCTTTTATTTTAATATGGCAGTTCAAAGCACATCGGCTTTATTGAAAGTTTTGGAAAAGAGCGCTCTGCTTACAACGGAAGAATTTGAATCCGTCAAGCAGGAAGCCCTTGATTCTCCAGAACAGTACGATACTCCCGAAAAACTGGCTAAACACTGGATTCAGACAAATTTACTTACCAAATGGCAGGTTATGCAATTGCTTTCCGGCAAGGCAGCCTTCTTTTTGGGCAAGTATAAATTGCTCAATCTGTTGGGCGTTGGCGGAATGGGGCGCGTCTTTTTGGCTGAGCATACCATCATGCACCGAAAAGTCGCGTTGAAGGTTATTTCCAAAGAATTCAGCAACAATCCGGAAGCGCTCAAGCAGTTCCAGGCGGAAGCCAGAGCTATTGCAACGTTAAACCATATTAATATTGTCCAGGCGTACAATTTCGAATCCGAGGGCGACAGATTCTATATTGTTATGGAATACGTCGACGGGCAATCGCTGGAAAAGCGGGTGCTCAAAGAAGGTCCGCTGCCGATAAACGACGTTATTTCGTATTTGAGGCAGTCTGCCAAAGCCCTTCAGCATGCGCATCAGCGCAACATGATTCATTGCGACATCAAGCCGGATAATTTGCTGCTCAACCAGGACGGACAAATCAAAATCCTGGATATGGGCATCGCCAAGCTCAACGACCCGAAAAAGAAAGGGCAAGTTTCAGAACCGGAACCAACCTCTGATTCACAGGCGAAAAAAGACGAATCACATATTCTCGGCACGGTAGACTATCTGGCGCCGGAAATGGCGTCTGGAGAAGTTGAAGCTGACCCGCGAGTTGACATTTACTCTCTCGGCTGCACGATGTTCTTCCTGCTCACCGGACAGGTTCCGTATCCGGAA
>JAZRTH010000741.1:0-4964 GCA_045651945.1 Thermoguttaceae bacterium | reverse complement strand
TGGTTTCGTCTTCTTCAAATCCCGGTTCGCGAAGATGAACGTGCGGGTCAATCAGACCGGGAACGACCAGCTTGCCGGTCGCGTCGATAACCTTGTCTTCACCGCGAGAATTGAGGTCGTAGCTGGTAACTCGACCGTTTTCAATTAAAACATTGGTAACTCTGTCGACGCCGTTGGCGGGGTCGATTACGCGTCCGTTTTTAATCAGTAAACTTGCCATGAGGGATTTTCAGATGTTAGGTCGTCAAAGCGCAGGCGAGCGCCGCGCGCTCCAGTTCAAATACTCTATATCTATATTGTATCCCAAATTTAGATCTTTGCAAGGGCGGACGGGAAACGACGACCTCGAGAAAAATGGATTATTCGGATTATTGGTAAATAATCTGTAAAGGTCTAATTATCAAAACTTTAAAAACTGTCAATTAATGTAGAAAAATAAAATTTTATAAAAAAATGCCTTAATTCTCTCTCAAAGTTGGAAATTGGAGTTATAATTAATATTTAAATATAGTATAGTATGAGGAAATGGAGTTGTTTAGAAGATACAGGGAAACGAGGAGATTTTTTTGTATCTGGCTCCATATTTCAAACCCTTTATAACGTTAGCGTTTAAATAGCCATGTCAGAAAAGAAAAAGATAAGCGCCATAATTGGTTCTATGATTTCGCTGTTGGTTTTGGTTGCAATTGGGTACGTCCTTTACAACCAGTATGTTAAGTCGCAGCAAAAGATTACGTTGCCGGAACCGGAACAGATTGTTGTCCGTGTTTACACTGTCGGTCAGACCAACGAATCGGATCTGAGAACGTTTCCCGGATTTGCCAAAGAAGCGCGCCGCACAAAGGCGTCATTTCGCATTCCCGGCGAACTTTTGGAACTTAACGCGATGCTTGGCGCCGCTGTCAATCAGGACGATGTTCTGGCGAAGCTGGATCCGCGAGATTTCCAACTTGCAGTTGAACGCCTTGAACACAGCCTTGATGAAGCGAACGCCGTTTACACTGCATTAAAAACAGGCGCCAGAGCGGAAGACGTTGCATCGTTAAAATCTCAGCTCGAAGCGGCGAAGTCTTCTGAAGAGACCGCAAAAGTCCAGTTTGAACGAATGGCTAACCTTCTGGAATCTCAAACGGCGTCAAAAGCCATGTACGATAAAGCCAAGATGGATTACGACGTCGCTAAAGCCGCCCGAGAGTCGCTGGAAAATCAGCTTGAAAAGGCGACTACCGGAGCTCGACCGGAAGAAATTGAAGCGGCGGAAGCGAAGATTGCTGGAATTCAGACGAGTCTCAAAACGGCGAAAAACGCTCTGGAAGACACCGTATTAAAAGCTCCTTTTGACGGCGTTATCGTTCAGAAGTTTGTTGAAAATCACGAGGTTATTGCTCCCGGTCAGGCGATTGTTGAACTTTCGGACGCTCAACAGATTGAAGTCTCCATCAGCATTCCGGAATCCGTTTTGATTCGAGAAGGCGACTTTGATCAGGATCGTTTTTTATGCTCCTTTGAAGCGTTTCCCGGCAAGACGTTCCCTGCAAAAATCAAGGAAATCGGTTCGTCAATTCAACTTGGGCGTCAATCTTATCCAATGACGCTTACGGTTTCTCTGCCTGACAACGACGATCCCAATTTTGTACTCATTCGCCCCAACATGGCGGCAACCGTTACACTGGCATTCAAACGGAACAACCCGTATTTCATCATTCCTCAAAGCAGCATCGTTGCGCCGGCGGCTGACAGTAAAGAAGTCAACAGCGAGAACACGGCTCAAGTTATGCTTTATGATGCTAAAACCTCAACCGTTACCGCTCAGACAATTACGATTCATCAAATTCGACCAGAAGGCGTAGAAGTTGAATCCGGACTCAAGCCGGGAGACGTTATCGTCTCTGCCGGCGCTCGATTCCTCGAATCAGGACAAAAGGTAAAACTGGAATCGTCAGAAGACAAATAATGGCTCCGGTAAGTTGGCGCCTATTGTTATAAAACAGCTTTTAGCTTCTGGCTTCCAGCTTTGTGATTTTTGATTCAAACTTTAACAATTAACGCTGAGAACTACTATTAACCAAGCTAATAGCTAGCAGCTAACAGCTAGCAACTAATAAATCATGCTTCCACAATATGCTATTAATAATCGGAAAGTAATTGCTTTCTGCGTTGTATTGATAATACTGGGCGGGATATATTCCTATTTTTCCATGGGACGTCTGGAAGACCCGGAATTTGCCGTCAAGACGGCGGTTGTAGCGACGATGTATCCCGGCGCCAGCGCAGAACAGGTTCAAAACGAAGTTACAGACAAAGTTGAACGAATTGTTCAGCGATTGCAAGGATTGGATCACATTCGTTCCATTTCCAAACCGGGGCAGTCGATTGTTTTTGTAGACGTCAAACCAAACGTGCCGTCTAATAAGCTTCCGCAAATCTGGCAGAATTTACGGAACAAGCTCTCCACCGCCAAACTGACGCTTCCCGCCGAGGCGATGGCGCCTATCGTTATCGACGATTTTGGGGACGTCTACGGGATTGTTATCGCGCTGTCGTCTAACGATTATCCCGCTTCCGAACTGCGAGACAAGGCAAAATTGCTTCAAAAAGAACTTCAGCTTGTCAATCAGGTCGGGCGAGTTGAATTATGGGGCGAGCAAAAAGAAGTTATCGAAATTGAGGTTTCCCGCGCCAAAATGGCGGAGCTGGCGGTTCCGCCTGCCGCGCTTGTTTTGGCTCTGCAAGGGCAAAATGCGAAAACCTCAGCGGGAGAAATGACAGTTGACGGCGAGGTCATTCGTCTGGCTCCGCAAGGCGTTTTTGAAAGCGTTGCGGAAATTGAAGACCTGATTCTTCCTGAAACAATCTCTACTCAGCTGGAAAATCAGGCGTCAAAACTACTTCAAAATCAGGAACTGGCAGGGCTGGCTCAAACCCTTTCGACCAGAAATCAGGCGGGATCAAAGCAGATTCGGCTTCGGGACATTGCTACCGTCAAAAAGGTTTACGCTGACCCGGCAGAAAAAATTCTGCGCGTTAACGGCATACCGTCCGTTGCGCTGGCAATTTCGCCTGTTCCCGGCGGCAACGTTATCGAAATGGGCGATGGCGTGCGAAAACGAGCAAATGAAATTCTCAAAACGTTTCCGGTTGGATTTGAACTTCAGACAATCGCCTATCAGCCGGACAACGTCCGCATTTCAATTAAGGCGTTCATGAAAAACCTTTATGAAGCTGTTATAATTGTAACAATTGTCGTTATGATTGCCATGGGCTGGCGCAGCGGACTGCTCATTACCAGCTCGCTTTTGATTGTAATTTTAGCGACCATGTGCGTCATTTATCCCATGGGTATGACGCTTCACCGCGTTTCTTTGGGCGCGTTTATCGTTGCGTTGGGAATTCTGGTCGACGACGCCGTTGTTGTTGGAGACTTGATTCTGGTCAGAATGCAGCAGGGAATGGATAGAAAAGAAGCCTGTATTGAGGGCGCAAGCCGAGTGGCGCATCAGCTTTTGGGCGCAACTATCGTTGGATTTATCGCATTCCTCCCCGTTTATCTGTCACAAGATATGTCGGGCGAATATTGCCGCGACCTGTTCCTCGTTTTAACCATTTCGCTTATTATCAGCTGGCTGGTGGCAATGCTGCAAACGCCGGTTATATACTATATATTTGTTCATAACGTTAAATCAGATTCCGGAAAATCCCCGCACGGAGGACTGGTTTATCGCGGTTATAGAAGGGCGCTGGAATGGTCGTTGCATCATAAAATTACAGTCTTGCTGGGCGTTATCATGCTCTTGGCGCTGTCGGTTATTGAGTTCCGTCATGTAGAGCAGATATTCTTCCCGCGAGCAACTCGAACCCAATTTATGGTCGATTACTGGCTTCCGGAAGGAACGTCAATCAATCAGACGTCCGTCGACGCGATGAAAATCGAAGAACATCTTAAAAGTCAAAAGGGCGTTAAAAACGTTGCAGCATTTATCGGTTCCGGTCCGCCTCGATTCTATTTGCCTTACGAACCGGAATTGGCAAACTCGTCCTACGCGCATTTTGTTATCAATGTAGAATCGCTTGACGTTGTTGACGAACTATTGGAGCCAACGGGTGAATGGCTGCAAAAGGAATTCCCGCAGGCGTTTACTCGCGCTCAGCGATACTGCATGGGTCCAACGACAAAGTTTGAGGTGGAAGTGCGTCTTCGCGGACCGAACGAAAAAACTCTTCGCAATCTGGCTTCTCAAGTAGAGTCTATTATGCGAAAGAATCCGCATACGCATACGCCTCAGCCGAACTGGCGTCAGCCTGCCTTGGCATGGGCGCCAAACTATTCTCAACCCAAAGGTTCCCGAGCAGGCGTTTCCAGAACGGAAATGGGCGTTATGCTTCGCTGGGCGTCGTCTGGAATTCCAGTCGGTCAGTATGCCGAAGGCGATAACATCTTCCCGATTGTCGTCCGCGGTACAGAAGCGGAAAGAAACGACCTCGCCAACCTCGACAGCCTCCCGATTTGGGGGCGCGCCATGGAATCCGTACCCTTGGGACAGATTACGTCAAACAACCATTACGTCTGGGAAGAACGATTGATTCATCGTCGAGACAGAGTTCCAACGATAACCGTCGGCGTTGACCCGAAAGTCGTTCAATGGACCCAGCTTGTGAAGGAACTTAAACCGGAAATCGACAAGATCGAACTTCCGGAAGGGTATACGATAGAATGGGGCGGTCAGCTGGAAAAATCCGAAACCGCTCAGAAGGAAGTGCTCAATAAAGAACCGATTGCCTTGATAATCATGGCGATTATTGTCGTAGCGCTGTTTAACGGCATGCGTCAGCCGGTTATTATTGCTATTACCTTCCCGTTGGCGATGATTGGCATTACGTTCGGCTTGCTGGTTATGCACCAGGCGTTTGGCTTTATGGCTCTGGTTGGCGCGATGAGCTTGCTGGGCATGATGGTTCGCAACGGC
>JAZRTH010000740.1:0-3476 GCA_045651945.1 Thermoguttaceae bacterium | reverse complement strand
GCGTTTTCTTCAAACGTGTTGGTCGGCGTGCAGGACGCCAAAGGCAAAATCAGGCACAAAGCCAATAAAAAGAGATGTGATTTCATGAAGGCAATATCCTTTCAATGGGGAAACGGGGGGGATTTTTTGCCGAAAACCAACGAGGTTGAGTCGGCGATGTTTTCATAATATATTATACGTCTATATAAAATGACGTCAATACGGGATATGGGGTTAAAATATGATTATTTTGTTTTTTATTTTATAAATACGAAAAGACGGAACAGAAAGTTCTGTCCCGTCTGAGTTGGCGTGAATATTGCAATATCTGAAATGGATTGTTATTTCTCTGAATCGTCTCCGTAAATCTCTTTCAGACGGCGTTCCAGTTCCGGACCTCGGGCGTTGACGGTTACGACCTTGCCGTCTTTTCCAATGAGAATCGGGCGCGGAATCTTGTAAATCCCGTAGTATTTATTGAACGGAACGGGTTGTCCGGTAACGGTTTTCATTCCGGGAACGACTGCGTTGTTTTCGAACATCTGTTTCCAGGTGAACTTGTACGTGTCGAGAAATTCCTTGAACCCGTCGGGGTCGTTTTCGTCGTCGCAGGAAATGCCGATGACTTCAAAGCCCTTGTCGTGGTACTTGGCGTAGGCGTCTCGGACGACAGTCTGTTCCTCGCAGCAGGGCGGGCACCAGGTCGCCCAAACTTCGATTAAAAGAACCTTTCCCTTGTAATCCTCCGGGTTGAATTTCGTTCCGTCGATAAACGTTCCAGAAAACAGAATTTCGTTACCGGGCAGATTGAACATTCTTTCCTCGCCGGCGTCAAAAATGATTTGCAGTTCCAACTGCGTGGAGATGTACTGAACGTCTGGATTGGAAGAGGACGCAAACTGTTCGACGTATCTTTGAAGTAAACCGTCTTCGAGCGAATATCCCTTTACGTCTCGCGCCGCCAGAGCGATTTTGGTCGCCTTAAACGCCAGTTCGGGCGAGATGTCTTTCCCGGCTTTTTGGACTTGTTCGTTGACAACGTCAAACAGCTTTCCGAACGTTTCAGCGTCGTTTGCCTTTATGCTCTTTTGGACTTTGACGTTGAAAATGCTTTCATCCAGCGCGTCCGCAACGTCCGGTCTGCCGATTTTACGAAGCTGGGCTGACATTGCTGTCAACTCGTCTTCCTCTTTAGCGCCGGTAATCTGACAGTAAGCGGGAATAAGCTTTTTCTTCTCAATAATAAGTTTTGCCAGTTCCTCGTCTGAGACGTTTTTGAGAGACAGCCCTTTATTGAGAGCTTCCATCGCCTTGAGCGAGAATTTGGCAATGAGTTCGCTCAGCCCGGCGTTGTACTGATCTGAATTGGCGTCGACGTTGTCTTTTTGCGCGGCGTCGACCAGATTGCGAACGGCTGCGTCAAGCGCCTGTTCGTTCTGGGTGAGATAGTTAAGGTAGTCGGATGCGGAATCGGACTGAGGAACAGCCGGCGCCTCGACCGCTGCGGCGGCTTTAAACGCGTCCTGAGCGTTAGCTGATTGAACAAACGCTGCTGCGGCAATCGTCAAGCACGCGATGAATAACATAAATCGGGATTTCATAATTGTTCTCCTTATTTTTAGGGGAATAGTTCGGAATTAGCAATTGTCAATTAGCAATTAGCAATTGGCGCAAGAGACTCCAGTAATTGCTAATTGAAAATTGCTCATTGCTAATTTTCTAACGGTTCGGAAATGTCGTTTTCGTCTCCGGCTGCGTTGCGTTCGACAACGGTGTACTTCTTCCATTCGTCGCGCGATTCGGGGAAGTCGGAGCGGGAATGACCGCCGCGGGTTTCTTCTCGAATCAAAGCGCAATGCGCGATAAGCCGGCAGATGGTAAGCATGTTTTGCAGTGCCCAGCCGCGCGGGAATTTGAACTGGTAGTCGTTGATAATGTTCTGCCAGGACATAAACGTGTCGTTGGCTTCCTGCAAGCCGTCTTTGTCTCTCATGACGCCAACGCAGCGCTGCATGACGCTTTTGAGCGTGTTGCGGATGTCGTCTGTATCGAGCGGCATTCCGGAGGTCGGCTCGCATTGATCTTCCAGAGAGAACACAACGTAGTCTTTGGGCGCGCGTTTGGCGTCGATGGACGCGCCTTCGCCTGCGATTTTGCCAAAGACAACCGCTTCCAGAAGGCTGTTGGACGCCAGTCGGTTGGCCCCGTGAAGCCCGGTAGACGTAACCTCGCCGACGGCTCGAAGCCCTTCGATGTTGGTTTTAGCGTCCAAGTCAACTTCAATTCCGCCCATCATGTAGTGAGCGCCCGGTCGAATCGGGATGTTGTCTTTTGCCAGGTCGAGGTCAAACTGCTGGCAAATGCTTTCTATACCGGGAAAACGTCTGTGAACGAATGCGGTGTCGAGGTGTTTGAGCGTTAAATAGACGCACGAGGAATTCGTTTTCGCCATTTGGGCGACGATAGATCGGCTGACGATGTCACGCGGCGCGAGTTCCGCTCGCGGGTCGTAGTCAGGCATGAATCGATATCCGTTTTTGTCGATTAAATGAGCGCCTTCGCCGCGAACCGCTTCGGAAATAAGGCTTCTCGCTCCGCCTGCCAGGTACAGAACCGTGGGGTGAAACTGGACGAATTCCAAGCCGCGCAGCCGCGCGCCGGCGCGATACGCCATCGCCATGCCGTCTGCGGTGGTAACTTCCGGGTTGGTCGTTTCTCGATAAAGCTGTCCGGAACCGCCGGTGGCGAGAATAACCTGTTTCGCCCAGACGATTTTCATGCCGGATTGAGGACTGTACAGAATCGCGCCGTAACAGACGTTGTCTGCGGTAATGAGGTCAATGGCGAACGTATTGGTGCAAATATGGATGTTGGGGCGGGATTTAATCTGAACGAACAGCGCCCGCATGATTTCTTTGCCGGTGGAGTCGCCCAGAGCGTGAGCGATTCGGTTGAATCCGTGCCCCCCTTCGCGAGTCAAATCGAGATGAAAATTGTCGTCGAGGTCAAAATGCGTGCCCCAGTCGATCAATTCATGGATTCTGGCGGGACCGTGTTCAATAACAAACCGGACGACGCGTTCGTCGCAAAGCCGCGCGCCGGCGGTGAGGGTGTCAGCAATATGATCTTCAAAATTATCCAGCGGGTCGAGAACGGACGCGATTCCGCCCTGAGCGCGGGTTGAGGAGCAGATTTCCAGCTCTGCGCCTTTGGTAACGATGGCAACGGACAGCGACTCGTCAACCGCCAGAGCCGCTCGAACGCCCGCCAGCCCGCTGCCCAAAATTAAAACGTCTGTAAAATAATGCGCGATAGATTTGTAGTCTACCGGAACCAAATATCGTGGAACTTTCATGTTGAATGTTACAAAATACCTTTAAGTGCAAGTGGATTGAAAGGCGGTAATG
The DNA here is from genome assembly GCA_045651945.1 of Thermoguttaceae bacterium. Lineage (GTDB taxonomy): Bacteria > Planctomycetota > Planctomycetia > Pirellulales > Thermoguttaceae > RUG11551. The sequence continues at coordinate 90 of JAZRTH010000740.1, read as the reverse complement.
AAGTGAGCGAAGCGGTGCGAAGCCGCACGGGCAATAGGACAAGGTTTTGTCTCCGAAAAAGCTGATTTCGGCGCTACCCACTTCCAAGCA
>JAZRTH010000739.1:0-1757 GCA_045651945.1 Thermoguttaceae bacterium | reverse complement strand
TCCGAAAAAGATTGCGTTGGAACTGTTCCAGCCGTTCATTATCCGCCGCTTGAAGGATCTTCGTCACGCAGACACAATCAAAAGCGCGAAGAAGATGCTCGAACGCAGGGACGAGGAGGTTTGGGATATTCTCGAAGAAGTGATTCGCAACCACCCGGTTCTGCTCAACCGCGCTCCTACGCTTCACCGTATGGGCATTCAGGCATTTGAGCCGATTCTGGTTGAAGGCAACGCCATTAAACTTCACCCGTTGGTCTGCAAAGGGTTCAATGCAGACTTCGACGGCGACCAGATGGCGGTTCACCTTCCGCTGTCAATTGAAGCGCAGGTGGAAGCGTACACGTTGATGATGTCAACCAACAACATTTTCTCGCCCGCCAGCGGCAAGCCGATTATCGCCCCGTCACAGGACGTCGTTATGGGCAACTACTATCTGACGCTGGAAATGGACAAGCGTCTTGGCGAAGGCATGAAGTTCAGTTCCTTTGAAGAAGCGTTCATGGCTTACGACCTGAAGAAGGTTGACATTCACGCCAAGGTGGAAGTTCGTCTTCCCGAAGGACTTGAAGTTGCCAAAGACAAGGAAAAGAAAGACAACGACAAGAGCGCGCTTAAAGAAATCGGCGATCAGGACGGACAACAGAAAAAAGAACAGGACACGTTCAAAAGCAGAAGAATCACTACGACTGTTGGTCGTATGATCTTCAATGAAATCCTGCCCAAGGGCATGCCGTATTACAACACGCTCATGACCAGCAAGGCTCTTCAGAAAGTCATTTCCGACTGCTACGAACTTCTCGGTCGAGCGGCTACGATTGACCTGTTGGACAGCATGAACCCGTTGGGATTCCGTGAAAGTACTCGTTCCGGGCTTTCGTTCTCGGTTGACGACCTTATTACCCCCGCTTCCAAGAAGACAATTATCGAAGAAACGGAAAAAGAAGTCGCCAAAGCGCAAATGGCGTTTGTCAGAGGCGCTCAGACGTCCAGCGAACGTCACAACAAGGTTACCGACCTTTGGACTCAGGCAAACAAGCGCATTACCAACGACATGCTTGACGCTCTGAAAAACGACATTCATTACGAAGGCGAAGCCAACATTCACCATCGTCCTGACGGCTACGTCAACCCGATCTTCCTCATGTCGGAATCCGGCGCTCGAGGCGGTCGCGAACAGATTCGTCAGCTGGCTGGTATGCGTGGTTTGATGTCCAAGCCTAACGGTCAAATTATCGAAACGCCTATTAAAGCCAACTTCCGCGAAGGGTTGAGCGTTCTGGAATACTTCTCCTCAACGCACGGCGCTCGTAAGGGTTTGGCAGACACGGCTTTGAAAACGGCAAGTTCCGGTTACCTTACTCGTAAACTGGCAGACGTCGCTCAAAACGTCGTCATTACCTGTCACGACTGCGGTACAAGCCGCGGCATTACCAAGAGCGTTATCAACAAGGGCGATGAAAGCTCTGAAGTCAAGCTTTCTGAGCGCATTAAAGGACGCGTCAGCCGAACAAACATCGTTAACCCGTTCAGCGTTGACGACGACATTATCGTTCGGGAAAACGAACTCATTACGGCTGAAATTGCCCGTCGTATTGAAAAACTTGGTCTGGAAAAGATCATGGTTCGTTCTCCTATGACCTGTGAAGCCCCGCTGGGAATCTGCGCTCTGTGCTACGGCATGGATCTTTCCACAAGCGCCTTGGTCGAACAGGGCATGGCTGTCGGCATTATCGCAGCCCAGTCCATTGGCGAACCTG
>JAZRTH010000738.1:0-1823 GCA_045651945.1 Thermoguttaceae bacterium | reverse complement strand
ATATCCAGAATCAGCTCCGTTCGGTCGAGAACCTTGACTTTGAGGTCGTTTTCCAAATTTCTGGTTTGGCTGGGCGACAAATCGTTGTTGAAAATTACGACGTCCGCCTGATGGAGTTCAACCAACGCCTTGAGTTCGTCTACCTTTCCTTGCCCGAGGCACGTTGCCGGGTGAGGGGTCGATCGCCTCTGAACCAGAGTCGCCATGACCTCAACGCCAGCCGCCGACGCCAAGCCGGCAAGCTCTTCGAGAAACGCGTCGGCTTCTTGCGGGCTGTAATGCGGCTGTAACACGCTTGCCAAAACCGCTTTTTCCGGGCGTTTGACAGTCGAAACGGTTCCGTCTTGCGAGGTTGATTCTTCAGAATAATTCAAGCTGTTGACAATTGACATCGGCGATGGATAAACGAAATATTATAATCTTGAATTGGCGTTACGGTTTGAGGATTCTAACGGTTACTTGAGTATAATCTGAGCCAAGTGATAAAAAATCGGGGCGGCAAAACAGAGGGAGTCAATTCTGTCGAGAATGCCGCTGTGCCCTTCGACGAGCGTTCCGTAATCTTTTACGCCTCTGTCGCGTTTGACGGCGGAAAGCGTCATGGACCCCGCCGCGCCCATAAAGCTGATTGCCATAGCGAGCAGAGCTGCATACAAGTACGTAAAGGGAGTTGCCCAGTACAGTCCGGCGCCGATAAGCATGACAATCAATGTTGAGCCAATTACGCCTTCCCAGGTTTTGGTTGAATTGATTTCACGGGATATGTAATGCCGAATCGGGAATCGCGACATGACGTACTGCATCACGTCGCTAATTTGCGCTATAACAACAAAAAAGATTAGTAAACCTATGCTGGATACGTTCGATCCCGCCGGCATGGAAAGCGACAGCAGCGCCGGCGCGTAAGAGAGACTGTAAATGCATATCAGCATGCCCATGTCAATCTTTGCCGCCCGTTCCAGAAAATGCGTTGAATCTCCGGATAGAGTTATACAGGCGGGCACCAAAAGGAACGCGTACGTTGGAATAAAAACGCTGTACAGTTCGTATGATTCCCATGCTACAAATAGATACTGAACAGCCGTGCAAATAAACAAAACCAGAAACATGGTAATGTGGTCTGCCGGACGAGTTGGCGTGAGCGTCAGAAATTCTCTCATTGCCCAAAACGACAAGGCGGCGAAAAGAATATATGTAATTGTCTTTCCGCACAGAGGTTCCAGCAACAGGGAAACGGTCAAGATGGTTAACAGCGACCACCAGCCTCGAAGACGAGAAAAAAACGGTTCGAGGGTTCGCATGTCGATATTCTCTTTATGACGCTTGAAGTAAAACGCCACCCCGGAGGCAATAGCCAGAACCATCAGAACGATAATAATCAAAATGAATGATCGAAATTCCATATTTTACTCGCTGTATTTTTCTTTTAAATCCAAAATCGCCTGTCGGGCGCGGGTTAGAAATCTGTTTTTCGGTTCTCCCTGTTCCAGCCACAAGGGCGGTCCGAAGATGAGCCGGCTGAGCATCGGAACCGGCAGAACGCGTCCGCGCGGCAGAATTCGGTTCATGTTATCCAGATAAATTGGAACCAATTCCAGTTCCGGACGTTTTTTGCACAGATGGTAAATCCCGCTTTTGAACTCAGCGATTTCATTGCCGTTGCCGCGGGTGCCTTCCGGAAACAGGATTATGGAATACTTGTCTCCCATTTCGTTGAGCATATACGTAATCGGGCTGTGATGCACCTTGACTTCTTTTCGTTCCAGCAGCAAAGCGTTAAAACATCGCTGGGCGATATACGGACGAATCAGCCCTTTTTCCCA
>JAZRTH010000737.1:0-6689 GCA_045651945.1 Thermoguttaceae bacterium | reverse complement strand
AGCATTTTTTATTTACCCACTTGAACAGCGTGTCCCCTTCAACCCAATCCATTAAAATCATCGGGTACCAGCGGCCGTCCGTACAGCGAATGCTGTCGTCCAGATACTGGAAGTTGACCAGGCATTTCATCTTCCGCCCTTTGAGATACTCGTAGGTGCGATAATAACGTTCGCGTCGTTCCGGAGATTCCGTTGAAAAAACGCGAACCGCCTGTAACGCTCTGTTGGGATAAATCGCCTTATAGACAACCGCACAAGCCCCTGCCCACGGACGGGGAAGGTTCAATTCGTTTCTTTCGATTTTACATTGCTGCAATTGCATGTCGCGAAACGCAATCTGCGGTTGCTGAAGCATTATACTGAATTGTGAAGGCGCTGGCCAGGACATGATTATTAAATTAAATAAAAATGGTTAATGGTTAATGTTGGTAAGACGCTTGCGTAATTACTAATTACTAATCACTCATTACTAATTGTCACAGCGTAGGGAATCCGTTCATTTCCATGACCCAGTACAGGGGTTCTGCCAAACCGAACGGAGACAGGGTTCGGACAGCCAGGTCGGTTTCTCCGCTGCCTTCCAAACCAACGGCTGTCATGGGGAAGTACATGTGACGCCCGCCGAAAAGCTTTTTAATCTGAGCGTCCATGTCCCATTCGGGCCAGATGTCTTTGCGAAGTTCGTCAACCAGAACGCTGCGCTGTTCGATAATCGACTTGGAAAGCCCTTCGCCGGTCGGGTCGATTTTTTCCATGTCCGCATAGAACTTGGCGGCTTTGCCCCAGGCGTTTTCCCAGTTGGGAATAGTCGGCAGCAGGTCGATTTTTGTCAAACACAGAGCAATCGGCAGACGCAGCGATCGCCATTGCTGAATCTGCTTTTGCGTTCTCAAATCGGAGTTGAACCGTTCCAGAGCCGCCGCCTGCGGTTCCCACGGGTACGTGGGGTCAATAAAGAACAAAAACGCGTCGGACGCCAACGCCCGCTGACGGCGAAAGTCCTCTGCCGCGACGTCGGTGGTAACTTCGCCGGAGTAGTCAAAAACAGACGTCAAAACCTTCGTTCTGCCCAATGGGTCGTGGTCTGTATACTGGAACATCATCGGATACGGGATTCTGTCACGCTGCGTCGCCGGCAAAAGATGTCGCTTGTTGACAAGTTCGTCTACGGACGTTTGCAGATCGTTTGTCGCCGCGGTTGGGACGATAACCATGTCTTTCGACTGGCTGGAATACCCGTTGTTGAGCTGCCAGTAAAGCATCGTCATCCAGAACGTCTTGCCCGCCTGCGGAACGCCCAAGGTTGGAATGCTCAACTTGGGAAGATTTTGATACTGCGATCCGTACGCGAAGTTGCACAACCGACGGGGCTTCGCCGTCATCTGGTGCGTGCAGACTGCCGTTCCGCCGTTTTCGTTAGGCGGAGGAACCAACTGAGGATCAAACTGATACTTGCGGCTTGCGGCTGCGTATTCGTCCGGATTGCGGAGCGTTTGAACTTCGCCCTCCGTCAAGCACATTGGGCACGTATTGCGATACTTCGCGCGCTGACTCATCACGCCGTTGAAATACGCGAACAAGCCCCACGCCAAAAGCGACAAAAGAACAATACCCAAAAACGCCCGGAGAAAATGCTTTAATCGAAGGTACCTTACCGCCTGACGGCTGTACTTTTGGTTGTCTTCATAGACGACCTTCATCGCCTCCCAATCTTCGTTAAACGCCTTGAGCAAAGCTTCCGTCTGTTTGACGTAAATGGCGTTGTTAATCACAGCTGAACGATACGCGGAAATTTCTTTATACAGGTTTTCGCCCAGCTTTTGTTCCTTGTCAGACGGGACAGCTTCGTTAAACGGCTTTTCCAGCGCCTTGCGAGCGTTGCGAAGTTCAACCGTCTGCTCGTCTGCCTTTTCCTGAAGTTTGTCGACGTCCTTTTTCAGCTGTTCTATCTGCTGAGCAAAAGCCGCCTTGGGCGCCTTTCCCGCAACTGACATATCCAGCGCTGCGCGATAAATCACATTTCCAAACAGAAATGTAACAAACGTGGCAATCGCCAAAAAGATGATAAATCCAAACAGGACTTTCGACAGCCGCATTTTTCGAGCGCGGCCTCCGTTAAGCCATCGGCGCAATTCCCGGCGTTTGTCATGCAGAACCGCCGCAAACAAAATCGAAAACGCGATCAAACCCGCCAGCCAGAACCAGCGTTTATCCATGCTGAGCATAGACGCCAGCTGGGCGACGATTTTCGCGCCCGTTTCCAGTTCGTAACGAATCTGCTCGCTTTCCCGACGAACCTGATGAATGTCCTTCCAGCCGGCGTGAAGCTGTTCCGCCCGCGATTTCATGCGTTTGGAATTCTCCGCCATCATCTCAGCCAGCGGGTGCATTTCGTCTTTAAGCATAACGCCGATGTTCTTTGCCGCCGCACGGCGAGAACGTCCGAAACTGCCGAAGTCCGCCAAAAACAGATTCATCGCCGACGCGCTGTCTGCCGCCTGGTTAAGCAGTTCGATTTCAGACGTGTAGTACTCTTGACGCGCTTCCAGACGAATCTTTTCCGTCATCAAATCGACGTACTCGATCGCCATAGCGTCGATTTCTTCTTTTTCCTTTTTGGAAAGCCGGAAAGAAACGTCCGTCGATTCCCGTTGATGGACTTCCGCCGGCTTGACTTCTTCCGGCTTGGCGGGTTTCGTCTTGGCAGGTTCCGGTTCCGCAGCGGCGGGTTCTGGCTGTGCCTCGGTTGACGGTTCAGCCGGGCTTTCCGATGCGGCAGAATCCTCTGGCGTTACAGACGTTTCCGCGGCCTCCGGTTCAGCCGGCGTTTCCGGAGCGGGTTCTTCCGCAGCGGCAACAGGCGGAGCGTCCGGCGCGTCTGTCGGCGCGGGAGCGTCTTGAGCAAATCCGTACGAAACCAGAATTGCAGACGTCAAAAACAATGCGGATATATAAAGTCTCAATGAACGAACGTTGTTGAGGAAATACTTCATACGATAAACTGGAAATAAGGTTTAGAATTCAATTATGCAGATTGCAACTTATTCTATATATTATAACGCAACAAAGCGTATTTGCAAGACGCCGCCCCAAAAATCCGCGGTTTCTTTATAATTTTTTTAAGAAAAATCCGGTTAGGAAGAATAAAACGGCTGTTTGATGTACTTATTGCCAGATTTTACAGACGATTTCTTTGCAAATATACCATAGAATTGCAAACGTCAAGACCCAATAAAAGAGTTCATACGCAACATGCCGGCTTTTCTCAATCGCGTCTTTTTTCCAGTCTTTGGGAGCGATCGGCGTAACAGATCCGCAGTGTGGACACGCCTGCGCGTCTTTAGCTATCGGATACCCGCAATGCTGACAGCAAATCCTCTTTTCTGGCATAATTCCTCCTAAAAGGAATTATATTTATTTCGTCAAGTTGACGTCAAAAGAGACGTCTTTGAGAACTCGCAAAGCGCTGTCCGGAACCAGCCCGTCAACCGATTCGCCAGCCGCCAAACGACGCCGAATTTCCGTCGAACTGACCTCAAGCGGCTCCGCTGAAATGACAACATCCGGACTGTAGATATTTATATCTACGCTATCTTTTTTTCTTCTCGGTTTATACAGTTTTTCGCCGCGGCGATTGACCAGAACCAGCTTCATATTGGCGGCAATTATTTCCGGGTCTTTCCAGGTTGAGAGAGTATTGAACATGTCTGTACCGAGAATCAGATACAGTTCCGCGCCAGGATATTTCTTCTTCAAATAGCGCATTGTGTCAACTGTAAACGACGTCTTTCCATTGACTTGCGCTTGCTTCATTTCCCAGTCGGAAACGTTAATTCTGTCGTCGTTCAAATCCGCCATCGCGGCTTGCGTCATTTTCAAACGCAGCTCGTCAGAAAAAAACGCGCCGTTTTTATGGGGAGCTTTTCCCGCCGGCATGACAACAAGAATGTCCAGTGGAATCTCTTTTATTGCCATTTGAGCAATCTCGACGTGTCCGAGATGAATCGGGTCAAAACTGCCGCCGAACAATCCGATTTTTTGAACGTTTGACATCGTCTGTTCTTTCTATAAAAAACCTGTTCAACACCCATTTCCTGTTACAGATTGAACGTTATTTTAATCCAATCGCCAGCGTTTGTCAAGAGCCGTCCGCTCCCGGGTTGTCAAACTGTCAATTTATATTATAATACTACATAATAAAAATGAATTGATTGGAACTGTGCCATGAGAAAAAGCGTTTACGTTCCATGCCCCAACTTTCATTCCTATGGCAAAAAAGACCTCCGATTCTGCCGGAAAAGCGTCCAAAGACGTGTCCGCGATGGCGTTTTCGCAACAGCCGGACAAACACGTCAATATAGACGCCCTGCCGCCTGTTATCGCCATTTTCGGAGACGAACCGTTTTTGCGTCTGGAATCCATTCAAGCGCTCAAAAGGCTGTTCAAGTCCAGTCAGGACGAGGATTCCGGAATTACGGTCTACTCCAACGCAACGCCGGAGTTCAGCGTCGTCAAACAGGAACTGACGACCATCTCCATGTTCGGCGCCCAGTCCCGTCTGGTTATTGTCGAGCAGGCAGACGATTTCGTTGAAAAGAACCGGGAAAAAATCGAGAACTTAATCAAACAGCCCGAAGGCGCCGGATCGCTGGTTCTGGAATTAAAGACGTTAGCCGCCAATACGCGTCTGTACAAACTCATTGCTGAACAGGGTCTGTTAATCAACTGCAAGGCGATGTCGACAGAAACCCTTGCCGGCTGGCTCGTAAAGCGCGCTGCGGTCTACAAAGCCGAGATTCAACGCGACGCCGCCGAGGTTCTGGTCGATAAAATCGGCGACTCGATGGGCGCTCTGGATCAGGAACTGCTCAAGCTGTCCACCTACGCCAACGGGAAGCCGATTACCGTCCAGATGGTTGACAAGGTCTCGGGAACCTGGCGTTCTCAAACCGCGTGGGAGATGCTCGATTCCGCCCTGGCGGGCTTGACCGACAGCGCCATGATGTATCTGGATTCCCTGCTCGCGGCGGGCGAAGTTCCGATTGTCATTCTCGCTCAGCTGGCGTCCAATCTGCGGCGTCTTGCCATGGCAAACCGCGTTTTTCTCGACGCCCGCGCCAACGGACGCAACATTTCCATTAACGAAGCCCTCCGTCAAATCGGAATCGACAAACCGTACTTTCTCAAAAAATCGCAGTCGCAAATCGAACGCCTGGGAATTCATCGCGCCTCTCAACTGCTGGACTGGATGACGGAACTCGACTTCGCCCTCAAAGGCGACAGCCGCCTCGACGCCAGACTCCTTTTGGAACAGTTCCTCATGCGGCTTTCCCGCAACTCCTGAAATAATACCCCCACGACCAATAACCAACGTATAAACTATTGATATTTGAAACTGTCCCTTTATTTGTTTTTTAGGGTTATTCACCCACAGTTTTTGTTAGAAAGCCTATTAATTAAACTTGTGAATATAATCATTCGAGATTCTTTATTATGCATAACAACATATACAACGAAAGACACAAAAGATTTCGATCTCTTTTACTATACATCATATCGGGGTATATTATTGTAATTCTATATCTCTTTTTGTGCCGTTACGAATTTTTTCCATTGCATTTTTGCTTTAATTGGATTAATAGTACAACATTCAACTGGGACGCTTATCGGGAAGCAATTATAGATTTTTTAGTTGTATATTCTGTTTACGTCATTATCTTATTTCTATGTTTAGCTTTGCAAAAAAGTATAACATTTCAAAAACTCCAAAACGCATGTTCGCGTTTTATGAAATATTACCAAGTTTTATTGATTCCATGCTCTGCGTTGGTTTTATTGTATCATTACATATCAGATCCTTCTATTTTTGCAGAAATTGATCACCGCTTTGATTATGAAATTACTTGCCAATCCTTTTGTTATAATGCTGTTTGGAATATTTTCTCCTCGTCTGTTATTGCCGGATTGTTTATATTACCATCCCTTCTTATTTATTTTAAAATTAACAAATGGTATACAAAATCCAGATCTAAAAATATAAAGTTACAACATTGTTCAGAACACAATGCTAAAACGAAATTGAAAAAAACTGACAATAGAAACTACTACATACTACCGAAGAAAAATATGGCTTTACAGTTTATATACTGGTATTCAATATTAACTTTATGGAGTATATTCATATTATCAATATTTTGCATTTTTATAGCGCTACTATCATTTTCTTGGAATGGAGGTGGCGGTAAATATGGTTTTTGTTTGTTTACACGTAGTGATATCGGATGTGAAATTACGATTATTTTGGGATATTTTGTATTTGGCATTATAATGCGTAAGATTTTTGAAATTATAATTAGCGCCATTGAATGTATGTACAATTATTTCGTTAGTTTAAGACAAAAATCGCCTTGAAAATTCTGTATAGTACTACACTTTGAGGCGTTAATAGTTTTTCGACGAAGAAAATCAGGAATCGGAATAAGGCGTCTTCCCGGCTCGCCCTAGAAATACCCTAACGAGCCACGGGTGTAAACCCGTGGGCATACGAGCAATAACCAACGTATTAACAATTGACGTCTGAAGCTGTTCCTTTATTGCTTTTAATTAATCATGGAAAAAGAAAACAACAATGCAATAACTGAAAGCAACACTGATACAAACCATAACAGACAATCTGTTTGGGAACGGTT
>JAZRTH010000736.1:0-2576 GCA_045651945.1 Thermoguttaceae bacterium | reverse complement strand
GACCATGGAGTTGACTTCCAGGTCAATGTTCTTCGGGTTGGATGGGCAGAGCCAAGGGTAATCTTCCCCGTCGGAGTCTTTTTGCAGACGTCCTTCCTGTCTTAGCTGTTCCAGATACTCTTTGGAAACGCGATGCTGAAGATTAAAGTTGACTTTCCAGACGTGAACCTGAATCCCATGCTTGTGACACGCCTTGACGCACGCGTCGAGCTGGTCGCCGTACGTTACCAGTTCCTTAGAGGACGGAATGAGGTCAGACGGATAAAGGGCTTCTCCCGACCAGACCATGTTCGGGAACACCGCCGTGAACCCGGCTTGTTTCAGTTCCGCCGCCGTCCGTTCCCAGTCGCCTTTATAGGCGCCGAACCCGCTGTGATTCCACCAGCCGCGGAAAGGAAGCGCGTTTGTTTCCCGAAGCGGAGCCGCCGCCTTGTACAGTTCTTCATCGTGACGTCCCAGACACGCTTCAATAAACTCCGGGAATCCTTGCTCCCGTTCAATCCGGGTCATTTCAGAATCGGTCTTTTCCGCATTGGGAACTGTCTTTCCCGCCGCTGTCGTTGCCAGATTGAGCATATATTGACGAATCGACGCTTTCAGTTTGTCGTTTTGAATCAAAAACGCCAGCAGATCCGGTTTTTCCAGCGGTTTCTCTCGCAAGTCGCCGCTGAGAATCATCAGCGGGACGCCGCGCTTTTTCGCCTGCGCTTCTATAAGGGTTTGCAGATCTTTGGTTAAGAAACGGTCAGAAACGAGAATGACAGCGCCGCGGCTGTCAAACCGTTTGAACCAGCTCTCGTCCGCGTTGACGGGCAGGGCGATCGGGTCAGCGGCAAGCCCCAGTTCCTTCAGCATGGGCTGAATCAGCCTGCCGTTGTTCGTTCCGACCCACGGGACGACGCCCTCGCTGTTGGGAACGGAAATAAACAGAATCGGCTCCTGAATGCAGCGGAGAGAATAATATGTAACGCGCGAGCTGGATTGCTGACCGCGCCAAAGAGAGATTCTTACGCCGTCGATTTTATCCCAGCCTGCCGGCGATCCTTCTGGGCGGGAATTGGATTTTTGAAACGTGATAACGCCCCGTTTTGACGGAATAGCGCCTGAAGCGCCGTACCACCCGTCTCCAGAACGAAAGTAAAGCGTGGAATACGAAAAGGCTTCCGGGTTATCCACTTCAATCTCGATTTCGAATCGAGAGTATTCGCTCATGTCAATCGGCTGAGCGAAATTTCTGTCAAAAGCAAGTCGGTCAAAATCCGGATGCGCTTTGAACGAGACGGAACATTCAGCTCCCTCTGGTTTCGCCGTCAGCTTACATTCTATATCTTTTGGCGAACGCCACTGCGAAACGGTTTCCGCCGTGAAGTTGTCGAGAACGTAAACGCCGTCGTTCGCGCTGGCGACAGCCGAAAAGATGGCAACGAATAAGAGTGTAAAAAGCGATCGTATTGTCATAGCAGTAAATAGGGGTTAGGGAGTTGGGAATAGGTAGTAGTTTAAAGTGGTTAGTGGTAAGTGGTTAGTGATAAGTTGGATAGACGCTTGCGTCCTTACCACTTACCACTTATAACGTACCACTTAATTACTACTTCTTCTTCAGCAGCGGCAAGATTCTTCCCGCCGAGTCTTCTGTCAGGTCGTAAACCATGAATCCGGGGCAGTTAAGTTCATACGCTTTGAGCAGTTGCTGAATCGTTCCGTCAGGCGTGAGTTTCCATTCGCCAACTCCGGGATAGAGCGGGAAATCCGGTTTGACGAACTCCTTTTGTCGATTATAGAATCGTCCGTAGGAGTTTGCGTCGAGCGTGTAGTTCATCGGGCAGAGGAAATCAACGATGCCTTCGTTTGCCCAGGCGCCCCAGTCCTGACCGATTGTTTTAATAACGCCGGGATAATGAATAAACACGGCGGCGGAGATCTTGCAGTCCGGGCGAACAGCTTTGATTTTGTGATAAGTCGTCCTGACGATATTGGTAATGCAGTCGGCTCGCCATTGAGTCCATTGCGCTTTCAGATCGCCGTCCAGACAGTCTTTGGGCCAGTTTTCCACTTTCTTTCCAATGGATTTCTCAAACTTTTCTCGGCAGCCATCGCAAAAACAGTATTTCATTCCTTCGTAACGGATGTAGTCGAAATGAACGCCGTCGACTGGATATTTCGTCGCGATTTCCACCATGGCGTTAACTTCCTGATCGATATTTTTCGGGTTGGACGGGCACAGCCAGGGATACTCATTTCCTTCGTCGTCAACCTGCAATCGCTTTTCCTGTCGGTATTTCTCCACCATGTCTTCGGAAACGCGATGTTTAAGATTGAAGTTTACTTTCCAGACGTGAACCTGAATTCCGTGTTTGTGACACGCCTTGACGCACTCTTCGAGCTGGTCGCCGTATTGGTCAACTTCAGGGGAAACGGGGAAAATCTTGCTCCGATAACGAGCTTCTCCCGACCAGATCGGGTTCGGGAAAACGGCGTTAAAACCAGCTTGTTCCAGCTCTGTCGCTGTCCGTTCCCAGTCGCCCTTGTACGCGCCGAAACCGCTGTGATTCCACCAGCCACGGAAAGGAAGCGTA
>JAZRTH010000735.1:0-1143 GCA_045651945.1 Thermoguttaceae bacterium | reverse complement strand
CGTTGCTTCCGGCGAAAAAACGATGGACTTCACAACCAGCAATACAACCGTCTCCGGCAGCGGCAACGTTGCTAAAACCGGCGCAGGCAAACTCAAGATTAAAGCGGACGGAACGCAGTTCAGCGCTGGTCAGTTTACCGTCTCCGCTGGCGAACTGGACTTCAAGGGACAGTACAACGGCGACATGCTCGTTCAGTCCGGCTCTACGCTTTCGCCCGGCAACTCGGTCGGCAGCTTAACCGTCTACGGCGACGTTACCATCGACGCCGGCGCAACGGGCTTGTTCGAGTTTAGCGCCTTCAACGAAAATCAATACGATACGCTTACCATTGCAAACGCTGACGATTCATTCACAGTAGATACGAACTCGATTATCAAGCTGTACTTTGAAGGTAACGACGCTGACCTCTGGGCGGCGGAAGGCGCTCAATACAAGCTGGTATCCGACGAAGGCTTTGCAGCTGGTACAATCGACATGAGCGACTTGCTTGGCAACTACAATACCCTGTTCGGCTTGGAAGGCAGAACGGACGGTCTGTACCTGATCGGCTTGGGCGCTGGACCCATCCCGCCGGGACCGGAACCCGGCTCTGGCGTCCCGGAACCGTCGACGTGGGCGCTGCTGATTCTCGGCGCCGCCGGCTTGCTGTACATGCGGAAACGCAAGTAATTTGGAGTGCGACGGCTTGCCGTCGCTTTCATTACGATATCAGCCGTGAATATCGATAAAAGCTGATTCGTGCCAATAATGCAAAGAACAATCAATATGATAATAGATTTGTTGTTCAGACGTTATTGGCACGAATTACTTTAAACGTACGTCTCAACTTTTTTCTTTTAAAAGCGACGGCAAGCCGTCGCACTCCAAAAGCTGTTAATTTCTGCCGTCTATTCAGAAAAGTTTGGTTTTTCTTGAGAAATATCAATATTTGGCTCTGAAATCCTCTTTTATTATCCGTCAAAATAGTGTAAAATATTATTGTACACCTAAATAGGTTAGGTGTACAGTTAACCGGATTTATAAAGGATTTATCCAAAATCGCGAACAGATTTTTGTGGGATAAATCTTTTGAATTGTTAATTTCATTGAAGGATTTACAGAAGGAGAATTTCATGGCTAATTTACCGGACTTCATTACCAGC
>JAZRTH010000734.1:0-11128 GCA_045651945.1 Thermoguttaceae bacterium | reverse complement strand
GACGGCGTCCGCGTCGAACGGAGAGCGCCCCGTCAGAATTACATCATAACCGACTGTCAAAAATTCTCGAGCTATCGCCAGCCCAATGCCGGAGTTGGAGCCGGTAACGAGGGCGGTTAATCCGGAAAATTTCTGTTTTTTTGAATTTTGTGGCGCCTTTTTGGGTTTCATGGGGGTAATCTCCCTAGTCAAAAATTAAAAAATTGATTATAATATAGAAAACAATTTTGACAAGACGGAGTTCAGAAATATTTTTGCTTCTTCCGGCAAGTCTATACCTGACGATAAGCTGTTAGCCTCTAGCTGCTAGTTACTAGCTTTTCATTTTTGCTTCAGGCTTTAAAAGTTATCGTTAAGAATCAGAAGCGACCAAGCTAACAGCTAGAAGCTAATAGCTTGAAGCTATTTCATAACAGGTATGCAGTTACCGGATGAATTAGAATTTAATACAGTCTCAGCCACAGAGGAGACTCAAAAATATTTCTGTTGCAATATATAATTCAGTGCAGCCGCGTTATAAAACGCCATTTGCGTTAGCGGCTCAAAAACCATTTAAGAACCAATATATATTTATGTCCCCACGAAAATCCGGACATTGGGCGTCGCTGCAACAAGCGATGAATCCCGTCCAAAATCAGGAAGAAAACAATCAAACTGTCCCCGTAGAAGAAAACGCTAATCCTTCTGCTGAAAAACCTTCAACCTCTCAATCAGACGACTTCGAAATCCCGCGCGATGCATTTTCGCTCTTTGACGACGAAGAAACCGCGGCAAAAGAAGAAACCACTGTAACTGAAACCGACGCTGCGAAGGAAGATCAAAACGACGAATTGTTGCTGGATGAAACGGAAGAACCGCCAGCCAAAGAGTCGGAATACAAATGGAACGCAGTCGAAATCAAAGGGAACGATCCCGTCGAGAAGAATCTGGACGGCGATTTCGAGATTCCCGCCGACGCGTTTTCCATGTTCGACGACGAAGACGAGCAGCCCAAGCCGAAGGCAAAGAAAACCAAAAAGCAGAGTTCTAAAGAAGCTGTAAAAGAAGCTCAACCTGAGCCGGCGGCGGAAGTCAAAGAGGATAAGCCGGAAAAGGCCCGCAAGCCTCGCAAAACCAAAAAGTCCAAGTCCGCTCCGGCAGAGGAAGCTGACGCGCCGCTGGAAGTCAAAGCATCTATTCCGGAAGATCAGATTTCGGAATCGTTTGCCGCTGGCGTCATGGACGACTCTGTAATTCATTCCGCCGCTACAGAAACGCCGGTCTATTTCCCGGTGCATCAAATTGAAGTGGCGCCGGTTGTTATCGAACAGCCGGAACCGGAAACCACTGAAACGTCCGAGTCTGCGTGGTCGGCAACGTCTTTGCTGGACGATTTAATTCCCGACAGCGAAATCGACCGCGTCAACCAGAAAGCCGCGAAGAAAGAGAAAAAGAACGCGAAAAAAGCCGCGAAGTCTGCTCCGGTTGAAGAAAAGCCGGTAGAAAAAGCCCCGGAACCGAAAAACCTCGACGGCGATTTCGACATTCCCGCCGACGCATTCTCCATGTTCGACGACGAAGACGAGCAGCCCAAGCCGAAGGCTAAAAAACCGGCGAAGAAGGAAAAGCCCGTCAAGGCGGAAAAGCCAGTAGAAGAACCGGCTGCGAAAGACGACGATTTCGACATTCCCGCCGTTGCGTTCTCTATGTTCGACGACGAAGACGAGCCGAAAAAAGCGTCCAAAGCCAAGCCGGAAAAGCCGGAAAAGCGCGATAAGAAAGCCGAGAAGAAGGAAAAGAAGTTCGAAAAGCGAGCAAAGAAGGAAGAGCGATTCGAAGACGATGCCGACGAGTTCGCCGACAAGCCGTTTGAAGAAGTCGACGAATACGAAGAACGACCGCGCCGTCAGCCGAAGCAAAAGCCCTCTCGAGAACGCCGCTATGAAGAAGACGCTCCGGAACCGTCTCGGGAATCCGCCGTCCGCGATGGCGAGCCGCGCCGTCCGACTGTCAACATTCCGTCGTGGCGAGAAGTCATGGATACGCTGGTTGCAATGAACCTGGATCGCCGCAAGGCGTCAGAACGCCCCAGCCGCTCCTCACGCCGTTCCGCCGCTGACCGTCAGAAGGAAATCGAGGAGATCGAAGACCGCTTCGAACGCGAAAACGTCGCCCCGCGCCGCCGTCGCCGACGACCGGAATGATAAATAGCTGGTAACGGATGGCGCCCACGTCTTTCGGAGTGCGGCGCCTTGGCGCCGCTTTCGTACTTGAAGCTAATTGTTTTGTTTTTCTTAGCGAGCTGCGCTCGCCGGTTTGAGTGATTCTATTTAGAAAAAAAGCGAGAGCTACGCTAACGCTTCGCTCTCGCACTCCGAAAGATGTTACAATTTTGTAACTCCTAACTCCTCACTCCTAATTCCTAACTCGCTTACGCAGGAATAATACGACAACCCCGAGCGCTAGCAGCGCCCATGTTGACGGTTCTGGAACCGGTACGGGCAGGGGGTAAACAAGGTACAAATTGTGATCTTCACTCAGCAGACTGAATAGTCCCGTATAATTTCCGTCAAGCCAGGACGTAAAATCCCCATCCGGTAAATTCGCGCCGGAAACGAGAAGGTATTTACAATCTTCGTATGACCAGTCTTCTGCGACAGAATTTTCAAAAAGCAGACTAATCCTCTGATCGCCCGCAGAAAAATTTCCGTTGGTAATATTTAATACATCGTGATTGGAATCGGAATCGCGTCCTGGAAACGCTCCAAATTCAAATAGAGCGACCCCACTATTAAGGATTTTAACGTTTCCGTCAACATACGAGTCGCCAACAGAATTGCCGGGCGAAAAGATCGCGTCGGCTTCAGAACCGCCCACTTCTAACGCGCCGGTATAGTAACCTTTGTAATCTAACCGTCCAGAGGAGACGACAAAGCTTTCCGCGCGTACCAACCCTTCAGCTTCCGCTAAAATCTGCAGCGTTCCATCGCCGGTTTTTTCAATTACGCCCGAGCCCTGAACCGCTAAATCGTTATCTTGAGCCGGAGAACTGGCGTTTTCGATGTTCATTGTCAGCTTCTTTGTATTGGCGCCAGTTACGTTTAGCTCTAGCTTTGCGGAGTTGTTGTCCATCACAAAGATTCCATTAATGCCTTCGATTTCATTTAATTTAGCCGTTAATTTTCCACTGTCAGAAATGAAAGTTCTTCGCAATTGATAATAGTTTGTGGAATCGTTAGCTCTGCCGGCAATTGTAACTTGCGATTCATTGATTGCTGTATTATAGGGGTTGTCGTCGTATTCGCCGTATTCGATGTAAATGCCGCCGTCGAAGGAATAAGTTCCTGCGTTCACAAACGCCAGGTTTGTAGCCACATATCCATCGCTGGGCGAATAAAGATCGTCTACAGGAAAATAGAGGTCGTTGCCGCAAGCGTTGGGGTTGGGGAGGGTGTTATAATAATTGCCATAGTTGCCGGTAAATGTCGCAGTGTTGTCATCGCCCGAACATTCCAAATACTTTGTATATATCGCGCCGCCTTGCTTGGCTTTATTATTTGAGAAAACAGATTGTGAGTCAGTAAGTACAGTTACGTTTTCGCTGTAAATCGCTCCTCCGCGTTGCGCGGTGTTTTTAGAGAATTCAATTGGAGAAAGCTCGACATACGCATCCGCCTCGCTATAAATTGCCCCGCCATAATAAGCGCTGTTCTCTGAGAACTCCGATGGCGAATCGTAAACATAAGAGTAAATCTTACTATAAATCGCCCCGCCGTTACCTGGATGATAATCTCCCGTACTTTCATCAGTGTAGCCTGCGACATTTTTCTGAAATTTAGCGCTGTTGCAATAAGCGATTTGAACATATCTCTCGGTATAAATCGCGCCGCCGTCGCCGTACGCTAAATTGGATTCGAATGTATTTTCACCATTATATATAATAACGTATCCTTCATTTAACGACCCAATTTCGCAGTAAACTGCGCCGCCTTTTCCACTCTCGATATTATTAGACAACAGTTCGCCATCCAAGCCAATCCCAGCGCGGTTATTTATAAATGTTTTTTGTTGACCACCCATGCGAATTTCACTTTCATAACCATAAATCGCGCCGCCCTTTTCGCCTGCAGTATTGCCTTCAAATCTTAATATTGTTTTGCTGTGATTAAGGTGACACATTGCCGCACTCGATACGCTCCCTGTACCTTCATAATTAGCCGTACTGTAAATCGCACCGCCGTTTAACGTAGCGATATTCTCCGTAAAAGTGTATTTACCTTCGTCTTTCAATAGTAATTGGTAACAATTCAAAACGCTGCCATTATCAGCATAATTATTAATAAATCTCCAGTCGCCAGTTGATTCATTTGCTGTACCGGCGGGATTAAAATTAATGGCTCTGGCGCGCACGCAGCCTCTATTGTTGGAAAAAATATTAGGATATCCATCATCCGAAAGCAGCGTAATTGTAGTTTTTATGTTGGTAACATTAAACACAGAATACGCTTCTGAATCAGGAGCGTTAAAAGACGAAACTGTAACGTTATGGAAAGTCATTGCCATACTGCTTGATGACGAACCAGTGTATTGGTCTTTGACAAAAATGCTGCGAACGTTCTGATCTGCATTGCCGCAATATTCAATATTCGTCATGTAAAGCTGAAAGTCGTCGGTGGGCTTGGTAAAAACATAAGGCGCGCTCGGATCTAAAGACTGAACGTTGATTTGTCGCGTTCCGCCATTGCCATTAATGGTAAGCACGCCAAGCGCAGCCTTTTGGTTGTGCGTTGCAGGACCAGTAATATGGAGGATGTTGCCTTGGGCAGAATTAAGAACCGCTCCAACGTCGACGCCTTGAGCCTTCAGCGTCTCGCCATAATAAAGGAAGACGGTATCGTCAGCATAAGCGTTAACCGACGCCAAAATGCAAACGGCTGCGAAAAATGCAAAACAAACGCGAATCATCAAATTAGTGTGGGACAAATGCATGGTCATATCGCTTACTTGTAAAGTAAAGGGTTATCCAATAAGTTGGCATCTAATGAAATAACGCGTTGAAAAAACATAGGATTCTTTCTGTAATGTATGGAAAACCCCAAAAACAATCCATATAAGAAGAAATTCCATGAGTATTAATATTATACACTCAATTCTGATTTTTACAATAACATTTTGAAAAAGAAGTAAAAAAAGAAGGAAAAATTTTATTCTTACCCTTAAAAACATAAGGTTTTACTAAATATTTTTCGTATATTACGTATATTATATGTGCTTTTCGTGTTAAAAATCCGTTACTGAATAAAGATAGTTAGATTGCAATTTTATCAAGAATTGTAAATAATTGTATATATTTCAATCGGTGAAAACAAGAGTTTTTCAGGCGCGAAGCAGTTTTTCTGCGATAGAGATTCTTCGAGGTTTCCGCATTTGCTTGACGGCAAGCCGTCAAGTTGGCGCCCGAGGGCGGGCGCCATCCAGGGGACGTTTTCGGCTTACGCTCTTTGTTATACACGCTTCGAACGTTTCGGTTCGCCTTCGGCGAACTGCGTAATTCCCCTCACTACGTTCGCTCCATTTCCGCCTTCCATTCTTTGCGAACTTTGCGGCTAAAAATCTTAGGCGGCGGCTCGCCATTACTCTCCACTGACAACGTAGCAGCGAAGCGAACGTCCTTCCATGGTAAACTGTTCGTCAACCTTGGCGGGCGGGCCGTTGAGGTTCGGGAACGCGTCCTGACCGGCGGGGGCGGCGGTGTCGATAAACAGACGCCACGGCAGGCTTCTGGTTGCCGGCGGGAAGGCGAACTGCGTCGGTTCCGCTCCAGCATGGAAGAAAATCAGGATGTGCATGTTCGGCGGGTCGTCAACTTTGACTCGCGGCTCGGCGGACAGCATGCATGTCAGGGAGTTGGACGGGTCGTTCCAGTCGAACGCAGCGCCGTTGCGTTTGTACCAGGCGACGTCCGGAAACCCGTTGGGCGTCGTCGGCTGACCGGTGAGAAAATGCCGGCGGCGCAGAGTCGGTTCGCGCTTGCGGAATTCAATCAAAGCGCGAACGAAATTGAACGTCTCGAGATTGTTGTGAGTCCGTTTCCAGTCAATCCAGGAAATGTCGTTGTCCTGACAGTAGGCGTAGTTGTTACCCTGCTGAGTTCGTCGTCCTTCGTCGCCGGCGACAAACATCGGCGCGCCCTGAGACAGCAGCAGCGTCGCGAAGAAGTTTTTAATCTGACGATTTCGGACGGCTTCGATCTGTTCGTTGTCCGTCGGGCCTTCCTGACCGTAATTGTACGAGTTGTTGTTGTTTTCCCCGTCACAGTTACATTCGCCGTTGGCGTCGTTGTGCTTCCAGTTGTAGCTGACCAGGTCGTTGAGCGTAAAGCCGTCGTGCGACGTGATAAAGTTGATGCTGTGATACGGGTTTCTGCCGCTTGTCTGATACAGGTCGCTGGAGCCTGACAGACGGGTGGCGAACGCGCCTGTCATGCCGGGATCGCCGCGCCAAAATCGGCGAACGTCGTCTCGATAGCGTCCGTTCCATTCCGCCCAGCGGGACGTGGAATTAGAGGGTCCGAAATGCCCAACCTGATACGCGCCTGCCGCGTCCCACGCCTCGGCAATGATTTTTGTATCCGCCAAAAGCGGGTCTTCGGAAATCTGTTCCAGCAGCGGGGCGTTGGACTGCATCGCGCCGTTTCTGTCCCGGCTGAGAATGGACGCCAGGTCGAACCGGAACCCGTCGACGTGGTAGCTGTGAACCCAATATCGCAGACAGTTAAATATCAGCTCACGGCAGATCGGGTGGTTTCCGTTGAACGTGTTCCCGCACCCGCTGAAGTTCCGGTAATA
Organism: Thermoguttaceae bacterium; assembly: GCA_045651945.1. Taxonomy (GTDB): domain Bacteria; phylum Planctomycetota; class Planctomycetia; order Pirellulales; family Thermoguttaceae; genus RUG11551. The sequence continues at coordinate 4,301 of JAZRTH010000734.1, read as the reverse complement.
TTGCTGTTCCGGTTCCAGCATATAATAGACTGGATTTTCCAAGCCCTTGAAACTCAGCGTCGGGCCTTTTTCGTTGCCCTCTGCCGTATGGTTAAACACGACGTCTAAAATGACTTCAATTCCCGCCTGATGCAGAGCCAGCACCATCTGCTTGAACTCTTTGACCTGCCCGCCGGGCGTCTTGTCCCAGGCGTACCCGCGATGCGGCGAGAAGAATGCCATCGTGTCGTATCCCCAGTAGTTTTTGATTCGCGGCTCCAAGCCGTCAGACCCGAGAATCGGGAACTCGTGAATGGGCATCAGTTCCACAGCGGTTATTCCCAGCTGTTTAAGATAAGGAACCATCTCGATGACGCCCTTGTACGTGCCCGGGTACTTGCAGCTTGACGTCGGAGACTGGGTAAACCCCTTGACGTGCATTTCGTAGATGATTGTATCGCATAAATCCCGACGCAGATGTCGGTCGCCCTTCCAGTCAAAAGAATCGTCCACCACGACGCACTTGGGCGGGCGGGAGACGCCGTCTGAATTGGACTGGAACGTTCCCGCCAGGGCTTTACAGAAGGGGTCGATCAACCGACAGTTGGGATCGAACCGCAGCCCCTGATCCGGACAGAAAGGACCGTCTGCCTGCAGATGGTACAGCTGACCGGCGCGCAAGCCGGGAATGAACATACTCCAGATGTCGCCCCAGCGGTTATTGTTTTTGTCAAACTGGATAACCGACGACGGCTCCATATCGTCGACGCGGTCGTAGAGCAGCAGGCTGATAGATTCTGCATGGCGGCTAAAGACCGAAAACTGCACGCCGTCTTCCTGCAGCGACGCGCCGTACGGCAGCGGGTGCAGCAATTTCAACGACGGGGTGCGAACTGATTCTGACGCTCCGCCTTGAAGCGGAGGAACGGACGTCGACAGGGGAAACCATTCCTGAAAGTTTAACGACATAGCGTTTAGCCTTTTATGGGGTGGGAGGGATTCGTTTTCTAAATCTGCATTAAATACTCTTTCTATTCTAGTCTGAAATTTAAAAATTCAAACCCTCCTATTGAGTATATCGTCCTAAATTTTCAAATTCTCTATTTGTAAAAACAGAACATACAGAAGTATTGACAAATTCGCGTTATTGGGCAATGTTTAGCTAGAATTCCAAAAAAGACGAGACAGGAGAGATAATGAAAGGCGGTAACGGAGTTCGCGAAGCGAACGTAGTTACGCTTAAATAATCGAGTAGCCGCTTGCGCTTCGGAGGGTCGACGTCCGCGTCGACCGCAGGCGTCCTCGCCTGCCAATGGAACAACGCCCCGGAAATAACCTTGGATCAGCCCGGTTCGCGGGCGTTTCGCCCGCCTTGCCAGACTCTTGAAAATGATTCGTGAATCTGATAACGCCCTCTGGATAGCGCCCGTCTCAGAGACTAACTTGACGGATGAGCCAAAAATCACAACCTCGTGATAGCAATGAGCAAAGTTATTCCATCAAGTCTAACTGTAACTGTTTAGTCCTATCTTTAAGATCTCTTTTAACATTTCGGGAAGATTGCATACCATCTATTGCTCTACGCAGTAATTCTTTAGATAACGGCTCTCTACGCTCAATAGTCCCTTTTTGTAATTCCTTATCTAACACAGATACAGATACTTCTCTACAATCGCTAAAAACCAGATAAGAACGGTGTTTAGCAAACGGATGCTCTCCCTGTTCTATAACACAAGAATCTTCTTCGGTATTAGAGTTGCCATTATAGGTTGACATAAAAGTTAAAACAACAGTTTCTCCTGTCTCAGATAGATAAGGATTAGATAAGATTATGTGCAAATGCTCATTACCCTTCTTAATTACATTACCCTTAAATGTATCCCCAGCTTTCCACATTTAACATCCAAGTTTATCCAATTCTTGAGCAATATCTCTATGTTCTTGGTATGCCGGAATAATATCTTCCCGATTATTATCCTTTAAAACATCTATTGGTGTAAATGGAATAGAAAACCTCTCCAGATCTACCGCTTTATTTTTCCATTCCGGAAGTTCATGTGTAAAATCTCGGATTTTCCATACAGGATAGTGACCATATTGATTATAGATATTGTCTAAAACATCGGTTTCTGCTTCAGAAAGCCAACCAATACCCGGATCTTTGATCAATTCAACGTAATACTTAGACAATCGTCGAATATAGCTACTCCAAATAGGACTGTTTTGTATGTCTATCCCTTTGATTATATCATAAGTATTGCTTAATACAGGACCATGTTGCATTGCCCGAAATTTATCGCAAGTTATCAATAAACCATGATTTAGCAACATCTCTCTATCTGCCAGGTACAATAACTTGAGCAACTTTAAATACTGCATAGGCGCATTTGCTTTTTTAAGCAAATACGCGCTAGCCTGTAATGTCGCTTTGAAGTCAAATTGTGCCAACATGATTTACCTCACTTCCAAAAATATATTAATCATTCTTATCAATAAGTCAATAGGGATATTGAAAATTTTTAAAAAATGTTCATCCTGTAACTAACTACGTTTGCGCCGGTCAACTCGTTCACGGATTTTGGCAAGCCGGGGTGCGCAAACACCGAAAAATTTTCTTCAGCCTCTTGAAAAATACCGGACAACTCGCTATAATAATAGAGTTAATTGTTGTTCGTTTGATAAACGCGAAGAAACGTTCAGGATTACCCGGTCAAATGTATAATTTCTATTTGCACAACAAGGAAAAAGAGCAGACCTTTACTGACTTTGTGGGAACAATCGCCATTGAAGAAGCCCGGTCGCTTGATAACGTATGGACGTATATAAACGCCCAAACAGGATATAATTTTCCTGTTGTTGTTTTAGACAATCCAGTTGTTCCGCTGGAAATTCTTCGTCTTATGTATGATTATTGTACGACGTCGCGAATAAAAAGCAATCGGGATTTTTATTTAAATCAAAAAGCCAAAAAACCTTATATGTTATTGTACGACAATATTATATCAATATTAGACGCAGCAATTCAGAGCAATTCGGATTTGTGGGTTGAACTTGACTGAACAGGTTCACAAACGTATTGCGAAGTCGAAAACGCCCTCGGATCGCGAGCAAAGCTCGCCGTTTTCCCTTCGGCGGGCTTACGTCCGCGATCCGGAAAGGTTTTCGGCTACGAAACAGTTCATGTGCGAGACAGAGGCATCGCCCCCGGAAAATATTGTTCAGTCTCTTGATCAAAACCGAACAACTCGCTATAATAATTAATGAACCTCCCCAGTTTGTTAAATCGTTATTGAAAAAATAATCGCCTTATGAACTCCCGTAAAACCATTTTGAGCGTTCTATTTGTTTTGCTGGTTTGTCTTGCTGGCGCATGTTTCGCAGCAGAGGATTCTGACATCCAAAAGCAACAAGCGATTAGTTTGTTTGGCAAAGACGCCGCGGACCGTTTTGAGCAGATGTTTCAAAGCGGAGAATTTGATTTTAACTATCGCTGCAATTATTCTATGTATTCCGGCGCAAACGTTCTACATTATACCGTATGGACAGGCGATTTAAATCGGGTAAAAACGCTTCTGGAACGCGGCGCGGACGTCAACGCTAAAACCGATTCCGGCGAATCCGTCTTGGAAAGCGCGGTTCAAAGCGGCAATTTCGAAATGGTTCAATTTCTGGTCGAACGCGGCGCAGACGTCAACGCAAAAGACGAATGGGGCGCAACAGTTTTGCACACAGCCGCTCATAGCGGCAATTTGGAAATGGTTCAATTTCTGATTGAACGCGGCGCAGACGTCAACGCTAAAGACGACGCCGAAAAAACCGTCTTGAATTATGCCATTCTTGGCGACGTCAGGAAGCCGGTTCTGAATTCCACCGACCAAAGCGACGCCTTGAAAATGGTTCAGTGGCTGGTCAAATGCGGTGCAAACGTCAACGCTAAAGACAGATGGGGACATTCGTCGCTCTTGCATGAAGCCGTTTTTAATGACGATTTGGAATTGGTTAAATGGCTAGTTGAACGCGGCGTTGACGTCAACACAACAAACAAAATGGGCTGGACGGCTTTATATACCGCCAAACGATACGGAAAGACCGAAATAGCTCAATGGCTCAAAGACCATGGCGCAAAGACCTTTGTCGTGAATTGGCGCGAATTCTTTGTATTTTTTATCGGTTTCTGCATTTTATTTAGTCTGATCGCGTTTTATATCTATCTCAAACGGGGGAAAAGAAAAACGGCAAGCCAGGATGCGTAAGCGCCTGGGCGGCAGGTCGGAGGGGCTTTCCGCGTTCTCGAGATTTTTGGAGGCTTCCGCCGCAAAGCG